>JAVBQQ010000075.1:0-17583 GCA_031548875.1 Oscillospiraceae bacterium | reverse complement strand
CTGATGAATGAACAAGCGTACAAAGAGATAGAAGCCATCGTGGGGCCCGAGAATATTTCGGCGGACGAACAGGTCTGCGACACCTACGCGCAGTACCTGTTCCACCGGCCGGACCCGGAGATCTGGGTCTGCCGACCGATGGCCGTGGTGCTGCCCGGCTCCACCGAGGAGGTGGCGGGCTTCATCAAGGTGTGCAACAAGTACAAGATCAAATACAAAGCCCACTCCACCGGCTACGGCGCCCACAACGGCGCCACCAGCCCGGACGTGGTGCTGGTGGACCTGCGGCGGATGAACCAGGTCGTGGAGATTGACGAGAAGAACATGGTGGCCGTGGTGGAGCCCTACGCCAGCGGCGGCGAGATCCAAATCAAAGCCTGGGAGAAGGGGCTCACCCTCTGCATTACGACGGCGGGGCCGCAGTCCTCCACGCTGGCCAGCATCTCCTCCCACCAGGGCGGCTCCTGCGCGGGCGCCTCGATGGGCTACAACGGGCGCAACATGTTCGCCTGCGAGTGGGTGTCTCCCTCGGGCGAGATCGTGCGGGTGGGCTCGAGCGGCGACGGCGGCGGCTGGTTCTCGGCCGACGGCCCCGGCCCCTCGCTCAAAGCGTTTATCCGCGGCTACTTCGGCTTCGACGGCGCGATGGGCATCTTCACGAAGGCCGCCGTCAAGCTGTACCACTGGGCCGGCATGCGGGATTACAAGATCGCGAACGACGGCAACCTGTACGAGGCGGATGTGGAAGTACCCGAGAACATGCACTTCTATACCCTCATCAACGACAGCTGGGAGAGCCTTGAACAGGCCTACTACCAGCTGGCCGAGACCGAAGTGTGCACCTACATGAACAAGTTCTCCATCGGCGTGACCGGCTGGGGCTACATGCCCGCCTTCTTCGAGAAGGCCGTGAAGCTGCCCCACCTGCGGGAGGCGCTGAAGATGGCGCGGCACCGCACGGTCATCGTCATCGTGGGCAACTCGCAGCGCGACCTCGACTACAAGGTGGACTGCCTGAAACAGATTGCCGAAAATACGGGCGGCATCCTGTTCGGCGGGCATGCGGACACGCCGTACATGAAGGCGCACCTGTGCAGCCTTTCCAAGGCGGACGGCTACGCCACCCTCTTCAACGGCCCGGGTACCTTCCACGTGGCCATGGGCGCGGACGAGGCCATCGGCGTGGTAATGAAGCAGGCGCAATATGCGCAGGAGATCAAGGAGCGGATGATTGCCGAGGGCGTCACGTCCGACGACCTGGGCGACGGCGCCTGGGTGGGCATCTACGACCAGAGCAGCAAGGGCCACAACGAGGCCACGATGATCTTCGACCCCACCGACCCGGTGGCCGGCAGTTCCATGGGGCGCTACTCGGCCGAGTGCGCAGATGTGCTGTACACGAAGCACCTGGGGGGCATCGGCTTCGCGGCCTTCGGTGGCAAGGAGCAGGTGGAGATGTTCGACGCCGCGGCCAGCAACTACTACAGGCATACTGTGAAAGTCAAAGAGATACTCGACCCGGACAATCTGGCGAATATGACGTTTGTTTGATAAAGAGGTGTTAACAATATCGCTGCAATAAGCAAGTGGTTTGACCTTGCCCTTCACTTTGAATCCCGCCGCCGTAAAGCAACTCATACATGACATTCAGAACTGTTGTGTGAGTTGTAGGCGGCGCGACCTCTGGCGTACAGAGGTCTGGAACCATCGCAAGGTTCCAGCGCCTTTTGTTACTTTTCGGCGACGAAAAGCAAGGTCTCACTCTGCCAAGCAGCACAGCCCCAGGGGCGGTAATTCCTTGGGCAAAAACACAACAAGTGGCACTGATTGAAACGGAACAAAATTCTGAGCCCACTGTTGTCAAAATGATAAAGGAGGATTTGCAATGGAAAAAGTAATCGTTGTGGGCGGCGGCTGCGCGGGTCTCACCGCGGCCTATACACTGAAAAAGAACGGCTACGACGTGAGCGTGTACGAGGCCGCGCCCCACATCGGCGGCCGGATGCATGTGTGGGAGAAGGACGGCTTCATTGTGGACGAGTACGCCCAGTTTGTTCACCCGGGGTACAAGATTGCGAAGGAAATGATCATAAACGAGTTCAAGCTCGACCTGCACCCCTTCGAGCTGGGCGCCGGCGCGCGCGTCTGGTTCAACAACAAATGGGTGGCCGCCTTCCCCGACCCGAACGACCCCCAGGCCCTGGCCGACACGGGGGAGTGGATCGCTTATATGGGCGAAGAAAACTTCAATAACTTTGTTGGCACGGTGGAAAAGTACTGCAAGGACAAGATGTACGAGGGCAGCGTGGACTGGATGCTGGACGTGGATGCCGACCCCAAGGCCAACTTCGGCGATTACGTTACCGCAAACTTCGGCCCCAGGGTGCTGGAGGTGTTCGCCCAGCCCATCCTGGCCGCCATCGGCCTCGAATACCCCGAGAAGGTGGGCGTCGGCTTCGGCCTGCAGATCGCCTGGACCGTTCTCGTGGGCGGCGCGGCCGTTGTGAAGAAGGGTCTCGGCCAGCTGGCCATCTGCATGACCGACACGCTGGAGCCGGACAAGGTGCATGTGGATGCCCCCGTGGAAGAGATCGTCATCGAAAACGGCAAGGCGACCGGCATCAAGGTGAAAGGGGAGTTCGTGGCGGCCGACAAGGTGGTCTGCGCCGTGCCCGCCACCCACGCGCTCAAGATCATCCCCGGCCTGCCCAACGCGATGCGCACGGCCATGGAGACGGTGACCTACTGCCCCACCATCCACTCCACCCTCTTCTTTGACAAGAAGCTGGGCGACGGCAAGCTGGTCTGCTGCCTGCTGCCCCGCACCACCGGCGAGCCGTTCTGCTCCTTCCTGTACCAGAGCGGCCGCAGCATCTGGATGCTGCCCGACGACAACTCCGAATCCATCTCCGCCTTCTTCTACGGCGAGGGCGCGGACAAGTTCTGGAACAAGTCGGACGACGAGATTGCCGAAGAGACCCTCCGGGTTCTCCGCAAGTACAAGCCCGAAACGCCGGACAACTATCTGTTCCACCACATCGTGCGGGCACCCATCGCCAACTACACGATGCACAACGGCACACCCACGGCCCTGAAAGAGATGCGGGACGGGCACTACCAGGATGTGCAGGGTCTTTATCTCGCGGCCGAATATATGTATACCGGCTCGTATGAAAGCGCCATCGCCGCCGGCCGCCGGGCCGCCGACGTGGTAATGGGCCAGGCAACACAAATCTAAGGACACGTCAACACATATATCTTTCTAAAATGAGGAGGAAAGAAAATGAGTGAACTGCAAGAAAGCGGAACAAGCACCATCGTAGCGGAACCCATGAAAAAGAAAGGCAACTTGAAGAGCAACTTTGGCAAACGCGGCTGGTTCATCGTCATCTTTTTCGGCGTCATGCTCTTCTTCAACTCGTCCTTCACGGCCGACGGCATGAACGTCATGGTGCCCATGCTGGCCGAAAAGAATGGCTGGGACCCGAACCTCATGATGACCTACAACGGCGTCGCGGGGTGGATCTCGGTGGCCACGGCCTTTGTGTTGTCTGCATTGGTCACCCGCTTCGGCGCCAAGAGAATCATCCTTGTCTCGCTGGCGCTGGCGGCGCTGGCCTTCGTGGGTCTCGCCTTCTTCACCAGCATCGCCTACTGGGTGTTTGCCGTCATCTTCATGAACACCTTCTGCAATGGCATGAGTTTCTGCGGCGGCAGCGCGCTGATTGCCAAGTGGTTCCCGGTGAAGAAGGGCCTCGCGATGGGCTGGTCCACCATGGGCAACAACCTCGCTTCGGCCATCTTCATCCCGGTGTTCACCCTCTTCCTGGCCGGCGGCATCCGCCTGCCCTTCATCGGCTACTTCATCATCATGGTCATCATGTTCATCCTGGGCATTGCGTTCATCAAGAACACGCCGGAGGAGATCGGTCTCTCGCCCGACAACGACCCGTCCGAGTTTGACGAACTGATGAAGAGCGAAGAGGCCATGCGTGCCTACAAAAGCCCCTGGACACCCGGCAAGCTCTTGAAAGATCGTGAGGTGTGGCTGATGGGCCTCGGCTACGGCCTGCTCTTCATGGCCACCGTGGGCATGGTGATGCAGTTTGTGCCGCGTGTGATGGGCCTCGGCTTTGAGCAAAACATGGCGGTCACCTTCCTGTCCGTCGCCGCCGTCATCGGCATTGTGGCCAGCTATATCTGGGGCGTCATCGATCAGAAGTGGGGCACGAAGATCGCCTCCATGCTGCTGGCGGCCTGGTTCGTGCTGGCCATCCTTTTCAACATCCTGCCCGGCAACTGGACGCTGTACATCTCCATCTTCATGCTGGGCTGCGCGCTGGGCGGCAACACGAACTTCTCCACCTCGATGTGCGCGTCACTGTTCGGGCGGTACAACTTCTCCCGTGCGTTCAACGTGGTATTCCCCATCACCTGCGTGTTCCGCGCGGCGGCCAGCGTGGTGCTGGGTGTAGTGCTGGGGCTCACGAACAACAACTTTGTGGCTCCCTACATCGTCTTCATGATCGGCGCGGCCATCGCTCTCGTCCTGTTCGCGATGATCCGCATGCAGCCGAAGGAAGAGTAACTCATGTGATTTTTAAAATCCTGTAATGGCATATGATAGATAAATTTTGCCATCCATAAAATGGTTGCCAATATGACGAACATTTGGTATGGTTTTCGCTTAATAGGCCCCCCCGGGCTATGCCGGGGGGGCTTCATATCAAAAGGCCCCTACACACTTGCGTATGTACGAGCTTTTTTATGGTTGGGGTGGCAGGATGGCTCATCGGCGCGCCTGCGCCGCTTGATTCACCTGAACCTACACGGTTCTCATCCTGCTCTGTCTAAAAATCAAAAAGCCCCTACATACTTGTGTATGTACGAACTTTTTGATGGTTGGGGTGGCAGGATTCGAACCTACGAATGCATGAGTCAAAGTCATGTGGCTTACCACTTGCCGACACCCCAATATTCAGTTTTTTTCGGCAGCCCAGCCCCCAAAGTCATTGCTTATGTAACTGCTGCAAACACATTGCATGGACAGTTCGCTTTGCCGACGAGCCAATATCTATCTTCCAACACACATGGCCGCGCACCGGGCAGATGTGCCCGTCCGTGTGCCGGCCTGCTCATTTAAGGAAAAGCCTATTGGGCTCACAGGCCCAATAGGCAGATACATGGGGTGGGTAGTGGGACTCGAACCCACGGCCTTCAGGGCCACAACCTGACACTCTAACCACCTGAGCTATACCCACCATGCGCCCAGCTATTTTAGCACGAACCGGCCCTTCTGTCAATGCCGCTTATGTGTGCAAAACCCCGTCGCTCCCGGTCGTCTCCACGCACATACCTTGCGGCTGTCCTGGTCCTGTGGTATGATGCGGGCAGACACCCTCGTTTGGAAGGAGGTTTTTACATGGCGCTGAACCAGAAAGGCGAGCCCTGCTCCTGCGACAAGGTCGATTGTCCTCGCAACGGCAAATGCGACGAATGCAGGGCCTATCACGAGCAGATTGGCAAGCCCAACGCCTGCGACAAAAAAGCGGTCGCGCAGGAAAATTCTTGACACCGGCCATGTTCCGCCACAAAAAGAAGGTTGCTGCTCCGGAGCATCGCGCCCCGCACGCAGGCAACCTTCTCTTTTTTTCCGTCTGTCGTCGACGCCACGCAAAAAATGTGCTACACTCGGGGCAGGGGGATCTTCTCCCGCCATCCCGCCCCAAGGAGGTGTGCACCGTGCAGGACATCGCAAATTATCTGGCCGCCAACTGGCCTTCCTTCCTGGATGCCCTGCGCCAGCACCTGACCGTCAGCTTCCTTTCTGTGGGCGTTGCCGCACTTATCGGCCTGCCGCTGGGTGTGCTGTGCGCCCAACGGGAAAAACTGTTCCGTTTTGCCACCGGTGTGTTCAACACGCTGCGCATCTTGCCCAGCCTTGCCATCCTGGTACTTTGCATCCCTATCTTCGGCGTGGGCGTCACGCCCGCCGTCATCGCTCTCACAGTCCTGGCCATCCCGCCCATCCTCATCAACACAGCCGTCGGTTTCGAGACACTGCCCCACACAACATTGGAGGCTGCCACCGCCATGGGCATGAGTCTCCGCCGCAGCTTCCTCACCGTTCAAATCCCGCTGGCGGCCCCGCTCTCCCTGGCGGGGCTCAAAACCGCCACCATCGAGGTGATTGCCTCGGCCACGCTTGCCGCCTACATCGGCGCGGGCGGTCTCGGCACGCTCATTTTCACCGGCATCGGCCTCTTTCGCACCGACCTGCTCATCGTCGGCGGCGTCTCGGTCGCGGCGCTCAGCCTCCTGGCCGGCCTTGCCTGGAGCCTGTTGGAGCGCATTCTGCTGCGCTATCGGTACGCGCATTGAATCGCCACCGCTTACCCACCCACAAGAGGGATATTCCGTCGCTTTTTCGGCATAACACGCCCTTGCGGCGTCCACCCTCGCATGTTACAATCAAATTGCACGCATTATCATCAACGCGCACGTTGCGTCGCGCCTATAGAGGGGGTTCCACCAACATGAAAAAAGCACTCTCCGTCGCTCTCGCAGGCCTGCTGCTATCTACCTTCGTCCTGTTTCCCGCCTGCTCGGGTGGCAACGGTGCTTCGGGCGCCAAAACCGCGCGCATAGGCAGCAAAGGCTTCACCGAAAACCTCATCTGCTCCGAGCTGTACGCCCTTGCTCTCGAGGACATCGGCTACACGGTCGACCGCGCTTTCGACGTCGCCTCCAGCGTGGCCCACGAGGCGCTCGTGGCCGACGAGATCGACTTCTATCCCGAATACACCGGCACCGGTCTCATCACCATTCTCGGGCACGAGCCTGTAAGCGATCCCGACGAAGTCCTCGCCCTCATCCAGGAGGGCTACGCGGACATGGACCTCGTCTGGCTCACCCCCGCCCAGGCCAACGACAGCCAGGGCATCGTCATCAACACCTCCGCCGCCGAGGAGTATGGCATATACACCCTGTCCGACCTGCAGAAGAACGCGGACAAGATCCGCTTTGCCTCCCAGGGCGAGTTTGAACTGCGCGAGGACGGCCTGCCTGCGCTGGAAGAGGTGTATGGCCCCTTCGCGTTTGCTTCCATCGACACCTATTCCAACACCCTCAAATATGAGGTACTGTCGAACGACGAAGCCGACGCCGCTCCCGCCTACACCACCGAGGGCCAACTCTCCCAGCCCCAATTCACTCTGCTGGAGGACGACAAACGCGCCTGGCCACCCTACAACATCGCACCAGTCATGCGTGTCTCCTTCTACGACGCAAACCCCGAGGCCGTGGCTGCCATCGATGCTGTAGACGCCACCCTCACCACCCAGTCGCTCACCCTGCTGAACGCCCAGGTGGACGTGGACAAGCGCGAGTTCGAGGATGTGGCCAAAGAATATTACGAAACCATCCGGGCAGACATTCCCGGCAACTGAGGGGAAGCGCGATCTTGGCAACCACAGCGTTCATCCAGGCCTTTTCCGTCCCCACGGCCGCCCTGCCGGCCGTGGATCGGCTGATCCCCCCGCAGGACCAGTCTCTCCTGCTGCGCCTGCCGGTCGAACCGTTCTCCCCGCAAGAGGCCGCCACCGCGCTGGATATCCCACCCGATGACGCCCACCACCTGTTGCGCGAACTGTACGCCCGCGGCCTTGTGGATTTCCTCAAGGAGGCGCCCCCGCTCTACGTCCGCGCTTCCTTTCTTCCCTTTCTGGATGTCTTCTCCGTGGCCCAGCCGCAGGCGTGGGCCTCCCTGCCAGCGGATATCCGCCGCGCGCTGGACGATGCTTATCTCGACCGCTATGTCGAAGGCCTTGCCCACACGCCGGGCACCCGCCCCACCGCCGACGAGATCGTCCCGGCCGATGTGCTCATCGCCCGTGTCCTCGCCGATGACCGCCCCCTCTACCTGTCCGACTGCGATTGCCGCGCCCTCCACCTGCAGGACGGCTGCGGCCGCAACGCCGGTTCCGGGGGCGCTTCTTTCTGCCTGTCTTATCGCACCGTCCCCGGCAGCTACGCCTCCCGCGGCCTCTCCCGCCCCATCAGCCGACAGGACGCCGCCGCCCTCATCCGCCGCGCGGACGAAGCCGGCCTCGTGCACACGGCAAACCCCGGCGGCATCTGCAACTGCTGCAACTGTTGCTGCTACCTCTTTCGTGCCGCACAAAAACTGGGCACACAGGGCTTCTGGCCACGCGTCACCGCACAGGTGCAGATGGACACCGCCGCCTGCATAAGCTGCGGCCTGTGCGTCTCGCGCTGTCCGTTCGATGTCTTTTCGGCAGGCGCGCCCCCCGTCTTGCGGGCCGAGGCCTGTGTCGGCTGCGGCCTGTGCGTGAACAGCTGCCCCACCGGCGCGCTCGCGCTCGTCCCACTTCCACCCGGCACCTGAACGGTTCCAACGCACCCAGAGTGTGTTTTCAAATCTCCAAATCGACCAAATCCGGCGCCGGCATTTGCCCTGTAGGCAACTGCGAGCACCACTTCTGCGTTGCTGTTTCTTGCAAACCACCAAGGTTTGCTGCGAAAAAGCGCCTTGAATTGGCACTAAACCCACTCGATCTTGGTCAATTCTCCAATTTGAAAACACACTCTAGTAAAAGGAGCCCCCGCATGAGCACCAGCGTATCCATCCAGTTCGACAATGTCATCAAACGCTTCCCCGGCACCGGCTATAACGCGGTGGACGGGGTGGACCTTTTTATCGACGCGGGGGAACTCGTCACCATCCTCGGCACCTCCGGCTGCGGCAAAACCACCCTGCTCAAGATGGTCAATCGCGTGTACGAGATGGACGAGGGCGTCATCCGCATCGGCGGCGAGGATATCCGCAAGCAGGACCCCGTCCTGCTCCGCCGCAAGATCGGCTACGTCATCCAGAGCATCGGCCTCTTCCCGCACATGACTATCACCGGGAACATCGCCACCGTGCCGCGCATCCTCGGCTGGGACAAACAGCGCATCGACCGTCGCGTGGACGAACTGCTCTGGCTGGTCGGCCTCGAACCGGACGAGTTCCGCCACCGCTATCCTTCCCAACTTTCAGGCGGGCAACAGCAGCGGGTGGGCCTTGTGCGCGCCCTCGCAGCCGACCCGGAGATCATGCTGCTCGACGAGCCCTTCGGCGCCATCGACGCCATCAACCGCCTCATGTTGCAACAGGAGCTCGTCCGCATCCACCAACAAGACCGCAAAACTTACCTCTTCGTCACGCACGACATCGTGGAAGCGTTCTCCATCGGCACCCGCGTCATGATCATGGACGCCGGCCGCGTCCAGCAGTACGATACGCCTGCCGCCATCGTGGCAAACCCCGCCAACGACTTTGTCCGCTCACTGCTCGAACCCGCCATGCATGCAGGCGAGATCTTCACATCCCATCGTGCCAACGGCGTCGCACAACCCTAACCATCCCCACCCAAATCAAACCCAAAAACAGATCATCCATACCCCAGGAGGCCGCCCGTGGACGCCATCATCGGCTTTTTCCAATACTTCACCACCTACTGGCAAAAGCTGGCGGTGGCGCTCGAGCAGCATCTAGCCATCGTGGGCTGGACACTGCTTTTCGCCATCCCTCTGGCCGCCCTGCTCACAGTGGCCACCGTGCGCTTTCCCCGCTTTTCCGAGTTCCTCGTCGGCCTGCTGGGCGTCGTGTACTCCATCCCCTCGCTCGCCCTCTTTGCCCTCATGATCCCCGTCACCGGTCTCGGGCTGCCCACGGCGGTCATCGTGCTGGTCTTCTACAACCAGTTCATACTCCTGCGCAACTTCCTCGCCGGCTTGCGCAGCGTGGACAAAGGCATCCTCGAAGCCGCCCTTGGCATGGGCATGAACCGCTCGCAGATGTTCCTGCGCATCCAGCTCCCGCTGGCCTTCCCGGTCATCATGGCCGGCATCCACCTCGCGGTCATCTCCACCATCGGTATCGCCACCATCGCCGCCACCATCAACGCCGGCGGTCTGGGCACCATCCTGTTCGACGGCCTGCGCACCCAGAACGTCTACAAGATCATCTGGGGCTGCGTTTTTTCGGGCGGCCTTGCGCTCATTGCCAACTTCGCCCTCGCCGCCGTTGAAAAGCAGGTCAACAAACGCCTCGGACCTCCACCCGGTCCGCGCGTGCTCACCCGCCGGTAGAACCGAATAACCCACGCTTTGCACACCCATTACCATATGGCCCCGGCAAGCTCCCTGCTTGCCGGGGCCATCTACATGCCCGGGCGTCTCCAGCGCTTTCAATGCCGCTCTTCTTGTCTTGCAGGGTTTGCCATCCACTCACCGCAGCGTTCATCAATACCTGAACTTGATACCCACGCCAAACTCAGCCACGTGAATGGAAACAAACCCCGAATCCCCGCCTTGATAGGCGATCCACTCATAGGCCACCAGATAATCCCCTTTGTCCGTCTGTACCCGATAGGTATAGTTCAGGTAGGTATTCGGCGCGTCTGCGTCTTCCCCCCGCAGGGGGAGTACATCCGAGGCAGAAGTCAGTTTTCCGTCCACATACTGTCCCATTTCTCCAATGGTGGCAAAAACCCGAACATAACTTTCCATCGTCCCCTGATAATAAGCCGACATTTCCCGGTAGTTCTCTTTCAGCTGCACCGGGTATTCCGCGCCGCATTCAGGGAAGAACAGCCCGATATATTCATCCTCGTCCCCATTTTCCAAAACGTCTATAAGTTGCAAAAACAATTGTTCCCCTCGTTCGTCAAAGCTCCACTCCATACGCTCCAATCCCTCAAAAACCGCGCATGAAGGAAGAAAAAACAGCATCGCTGCACAGGCAAGCACAACCATCACCTTTTTCATCAAAGCACCTCCAAGTGCAGCATATCATATATCATCCGTCTTTTCCATCCGCCGCAAATCACGCGTCATATGCATACCATCGTCTGGAATATTTCTGCTCAAATCATCTGCTGCAATGCGGTCGCCTTCCTCTTGTCATATTCCCCGCGCGCTTTGCTTATCATATCCGCGTAGCTGCTGCTCACACTCTGCTTGTCTTTTATCAGGTTGTTCTTGTTGCTGGAAAGACTCTTCAGGTAACTGCCCTCTGCATCCCGCTTTGCATTGTTGTACGCCAGCCATTGGTCCGACAACGCGCTCGCCCTCGTCGTTTCCAGTGCGCTCACATTTTTGCCGTACAGGTTCGCCAGTCCTAACAAGATGCTCTCCGAAGGCCCCCCGCTCTGCCCCAGCGCGGCCATCTTCTGCCCAAGGCCGCGTTCGTTCATCATCTTTTGTACATACGCTTCGGTCAGCTGGTTGTCAATCCCTTTGTTCGTTTTTTTCTTCCCTGCGTCGTAGTCGCTCTTCAAGCCTTCCAGCGTCTGGTCGCGCTCCTGCGCAAGGCTCATATCCATCCCCTTGTACAGGTCTTCGACCGACATCATCTGGTTGTCGTACCACCTCTGTGCGCTCACCAATTCTTCATTCAGCTGCTGCTCCAGAAAGCCCATCAGCTGCGCCATCGCCTCAGCGCGTTCTTCCTTTTTCCTCCTTTCCTCCATGGCTTTCTGCTTTGCCTTCCTGGCTTCCTCCTCAGCCTTCCGTTTTGCCTGTCGTTCCTCTTTCTCTATCTCCCGCGCAGCTTTTCTCGCCTCTTCTTCTTCCTTCAGGCGCGCCCGCAACTCTATAGCGCTCAAGTCCGTTCCGCTTCTCCTGCTCCCGCCGCTGCGGCGTCCACTGCTTTTTTTGCCGCCACCCTTGCCGCCGTTCTTTTTCGTCGTCACCGTTGTCTTTTGGGTGTCCGCATAATACCTCGTCCCGTCCGGCGCAGTCACGATCTTGCCGCGCCCGTCTCCCTCCACTTGGGGCATCCTCTCGTCCTCCCATCCCTTTTTTCATTTTTTGCACTCACGCGGCCGGTTTTTTGTGCTTCATCGCCATCGCACTATCACCCATCCCCTTCGTCGTCGGGTCGTTCACCGCGTTCCACACACTCACCGCCGCCATCGTCAGCACATATGGGTTTTTGGCCGCGTCGGCCACCAAGCTGCCCAGCGCCGCCCAGCTTGTCAGCTGCTCGGCCGACATCCCAAAATACCCCATCAACGGCACCACCAGCGCCAACGCCACCTGCACCCAAAACAACGGGTTGCGCGCGCGCACACCTACATTCAGCTTCATCCTCACTTCACCTCCAGCCATGGCAACACCGCGCAGAGTATCTCCGGCCAGGTTGCCGCTCTTTTCCCGCACCGCATCTTCCAAAATCATTTGCAACAAACTTTTGTCTTTCCTGTCTTTCAAAAAAATTCCCGCGCCCTGATCATTTCTCTCAACGTTGTGCCGTTTTTTAGCCGCCGTCCCACGTCCGCTGCTCCAGCGCCCATATCCGTTCGTTTGCCTGGCTCAAAGACGCCTCCACACTTGCCAATCTGGAGATCATCTCCATATTCTTTTTCCCCTGTTCCCTCTGTTCCCACTTGATGTCGTCAACGCCCGCCTTTACATATTGTATGTCCGCCATCAGCACGCCCGTGTCCTTGCCGTCCTGTGCCAGGTCCTTCTTCCTCGTGTGCCGCAGCGCGCGGTACGATACTGTCGCCGCCGCCACTGCGCACCCGGCCGACACCCACATCGTCCAGTCCATATTTTCCTTTCCTCTCTTTGCTCCGCTCCTGCGGCACCGCGCCCCGGCATGTGCCTTCTCCGTGTCCACCACCACACCGGCTGCCAAAGCTCATCTGCGCACCTTCCCGCCCGCGCGGAACTCGATCTGTATCGCTTCCAGCCCAAACGCTTCATTCAGCTTGCTGTTTGCCACCCGCACCGAAAACAGCTTCACCTTTTTGGCCTTCTTCCCGCCCGGCACGATCGCCGGCCTGTCCAGTGCGTTGAAGCAAAACCGTGCGAAATCGATGTCACCAAAATCCAGGATGTCCAGCTCATACCCATATGCCGCCCGAGCCGTCTCCCGGTCGCTCATGTACAGGATCTCCCCGCCCGAGCGGGTGTACGGCTGGCTCACCACCCACACGCCGCTCACCGTCTTGCGTCGCGCAAACGTGCCAAGGCTCAGCAGCGGCGTGGTCCAGTAGCACTCGATTACCCTGCCGTCGTCGGCGTAGTCCGCCGCCTTCGCCCCGGTCCCAAAGGCGCACACGCGTCCGCCTGCCGTACCAAAACACAGCGTCTCCTCGCCGCTTGCCGGGTCCGCCCGCACAAATACGATCGTCGCCGGCAGATCCGTCCACACATACCCCTCGTACTGGAACGCACTGTGCGGGCTCGCCCCGTCGTACTGTTTCTGCCCCGTATCCAGCAGGTACATTTTTCCGCCCACCGCCAGCACATAAAACCTTCCAAACACCGTGGCGCAGGCATTGTTCAGCTCCCGCTCCCGCAGCAACGCTCCGTTCAGATAATAACTGCGGCACTGCATATATCGCTCTCCCGTCACATCGTTGCTCGTCAGCGCAAACACGCCCTGCCTCGTCAGGAATAGCGGCTCGTTGGGCACATGCCCAATCGTCCGGTGCGAAATCGCCCCCTCGCCCTGCAGCACGTTCTCCACCGGGAAAGAGGTATACTCCACAAACATGTCGCTCTCCCCAAATTCGCCCGTCCGTACCACGGCGTTGCAGCCGTTCTCCTCGCCCCGCTTGTGTATCACCATCTTGTTGCCCACCTGGCTGTACCCCACAATCGGGTTGCCAGCCTGCCCCACGCACGCGTAAAAGGTATCCCCTATATAGGTCGGGTCCCGGTAGTCGCTCCAATGGTCCACATTCTGCGCGTCCGGCCGCCCGCTCAAAAACACGCGATCTTTCGCTCCATTCAGCCCGTACGATACAATGATATTGCACCTCCCGATCGTGTCCGCCTTGCTGGCCCTCTGGTAGGTGATGCGCACATTGTCCGCCCCCTTCACAGGGCTCGGCCCGGGGGCAATCGTGAACGTAACCCGTCCCAGCATGGGGTTCACGGTATACCCACTCTTCTGCTCCACAAATATCCCGTCTGCGCTCAACGTTTCCACCTTTACTTCGCTGCTTGAAAGTCCCAGCGACGTCAGGTAGTACACCGTGTCCTCCTCCGTGCCCTGGAAGCTATCCGTTCGCCGCGCGCTCAGCATGTTGATGGGCAGGTAGCTCGTCCCACCCATCCCGTTGGGCGGCTTCGCGATGGTCACCAGCGGCACCGTCGCAATCTCGCTCACCGTTCGCACAGTCTCGCCGTCAAAACACCGGTAGGTCTTCCCGTCCACAATCCACAGCATCGGTTTGGGCATCTCCTCGTCCGTGTCGTTGTATGCCTTGTATGCCATCTGCACGGCCATGCTCGGCGCCAGGGCCATCTCCGTGGCAATCGCCACGCCCCCGCAGTACAGCTTGCTGCCCGCATGTACCAGATGAACCACCTTTTCCCCGTCCACAAGGCTGTACGCTCCGTATACTGCCCCGTCGTACTGCTCTATCGTGTTGTATCCCTTCCGCTTCACCGGGAACCCGTCGTCGTTGGGCATCATGTTCAGCGCGTCCGGGCTGCGGGATGCGTCCACATTCATCGGCCCGCTCGTCAGGTCCACTCCGCGGAACCGGTCCAGCACGATGCTTCTCCGTCCCTGGCCGTCCTTCTGGCGGTACAGTACCTCAGGCATCGCCCATCCCCTCCTTCCTCATCTGTCCTGCTTCAATACAGGTCCGCCGTCCGCTCCTCGTGCGCCCGCAAGCACTCACGCAGCGCCACCACATAATAGTTGCGAAAATCCTGCGCCCGCGCATCATTCTCATCATCCAGCAGCAGCTGCGCCGCCAGCCCGTACACCATGGCCGGCACACACAGTTCCGCGCTGTATGCAATCTCAGCCTCCAATTCCTCCACCCGCGGCGCCTTTTCCAGCTCCGCTTGGCCCCGGTACCTGCGCAAGGCGTTCTCATATGGCAGCACCTCGGCCGCCAGCACGTCCAGCCACGCCGGCGCCAGCTCCGCCAGCTCCCCGCTCTCGCTCGGCTGCTCTGATATGTATGAACAGGCCAGCCCGAATATCTCTCTCGCCTTCACCTGTGGCCCTCCTTTTCACAAAATCATAAGGTCTCGGGGCACGGGCACACTGCCCGCGCCCCGGCCCTTGTCCTTCTTACAGTGTCTTTTCCGCCAGCTTGGAAGGATAGCTCTTCTCATCCTCGCCCGCAAACTGGTACGCCCGCACGGTCACGCCTGCACCGGCGCCTGTCGCCGTACCCTCCTTCGCGCTCATCGAATAGCGCGAATCGGTACCGTCCAGCGTGTAGCGCACGGTGGCGCCGCCCGCCACACCGCTGATGGCGCCACCCGCCCCAATCACCGGCGCCGCCAGCTGCTGCACGCCGTCTCCGGTCTTCAGGTCCACATAAATACCGCCGGCCTTCGCGCCAAAGATGAAGGTATCCCAGTAGTAGCGCCCCTCCACCAGATGCCCGCTGATGCCGGGCGGGTCGATGTGCACCTTCGTATCGGCGATCTTGCTCGGGCTGCTCGCCGCGCTCTTGTGCACCAAAAGGAAATTCACCCCGGCGGGCATCAGGTCTTCCGGCACCTCCACAACCGGGCTGCCAAAGATCTCGCCCACCTGCCCGGTCGCGATGGCCTTGCCGCCCATCTGCCCGATATTTTTGAACTGTTCTGTCTTCACCAGCGCGTCATACACCTCGCTGCGCACAAACCAGGTGCGTCCAACGCGGGGCACGCGCGTGTTCAAAAACAAGCTGCGCGCAGCGCCCATCCGCTCGATCACATTATTCCCGTCCAGCGCCGCTGTGTTGGTCAGGATGCTGCCGGCGCCCTTTGCCAGCTTCACAAAGCCGTACCTGTCCTTCGTCGGTATCACCACTTCGTCTATCTCCGCCCGCACGAACTTCCCCGCTTTATTAATCGCCTGGTCCAGGCTGTTGCCCTTGTCCACGATCGACGTAAACCCCTTGTCCTGGGTCATGGTCAGTTCTTGTACGCTGTCGCCCAACTCCTCTGGCACGCCATAGCGGTTGCCGGGCGCCGTGCGATCATAATCGTTCAGCGCCACGGTGTTGATCGTATGCACCCGCACCGTCTTCGCGCCCACAAAATCCAGGTTGTTCTCCAGCCTGTTCTGCAAAAGGCTCCCAATCGAAAACTGCTGCTGGATCTGCTTTTCATACTTGATCCCCAGATTCACCGTCTGTCCCATTCCACATTCTCCTTTGCCTTATGTTTGTTTTCGCCTCTTCATTCATAGCGGAACCCCGTCAAAAACGGGTCGCTGTCCGCCGTCTCGCCTAGGCTCCCTGCGCTGCCGGGTGTGTTTTCCCGGTTTTTCCAGTCCGCCTCCCGTGCGGCAATGCCCGCCCGCAGGCGGGCATTTTCGTACGCCTCATAGGCGTACAGCGGCGGCACGCCGCGCCGCACCAGCGCGGCCGCCTCTGCGGGCAGCTCGTCGATGTCCGGGTACTTGCGCACAAACTCCACAAAACCCTCCAGCTCCCTGTCGGCGTCGGCGGGCAACTCTTCGGCCTCCCCGCTCGCCATCCCGCCCAGCATGTCGCCAAACCGCTGTTCTTCCAGCTTGTCCAGGTATTCCTCCGGCTCCATGCCGCTCACCTCGGCCATCTGTGCAATCATCCGCACCTCGCGCGTATCCTGCGCCGCCTGCGCCCGGGCATACACCTTGTCGTAGTTCATACCCTTCTGCGCCAGCGTCACTACCTCGTCCACCGGCAGGTCCATCTCCTCGCCGTTGTACTTCAGCCGCAACGTCTGCTGCTCCCTGTCCCCGGCCTCATACGCCGCGTATGCGCCGTCCTGCACGTCTATCGCATCTGCCGTCCCGGCGCTAGCGCTACCCTCCAGCATCCCGTCCATATACTCGTCCATTGTCCCCATCCTTTCTGGTTTGAAAGTCACTTCGTTCGTCGCCCCTGGTCCGGGGCGGCATCTTTGAATGGTCTCCCGCCGCGGAGCGGGCCCTGCGCCCCCCTTCCTGCGGGACAATAACCATTCCCGGTCTTACCACGCAGGCCTGCCAAAAGCTCACTTTCGCCTGCCCTCGCTCGTCGGCCTATAAAAACCCATGGTTTGTTTACCCGGGCCTCTACCTTTCCAAAACCCACATCCACAGCCCTGCACCACGTATCCACGCCTGCTTCCACACCGTTCACACGTCGCCTTCCCCCGCCACAAACCTGTCGTGGCTGCAAAAAGTGCTCTGCCCGGCGCCAAATCGCCCGTGGCTTCCCTATCACCCGTCTGTGGGTTCGGCTTCCCTCTGCGGAGCCACGTCTTCCCCCATCTCCAGCCACTCTTCGCCAAATATCCTGCGGTTGTTTTCGCAGGCGGGGTTTGCGCACAGATACTGCACCCATGCCCCTGGCGCGCCCGTTTCTCCTCCGGCCTCTTCACAAACCCGCGCCACGCGCCCCTCACACCCGCACCTGTCACAATTCAGCATCGCGTCCTCCCCCCGTTCATCCTGCGCCGCCCATCAGCATGTCCAGCAACGGCGTCATCGGCTTCTCCTCTTCCGTTCCATCACCCACCTTTGCAAGCGCCTCAAGCAGCACCTGCTGCATCTCCTGCCCGCCGCGCGGCGCCTCGTCC
>JAVBQQ010000008.1:0-65935 GCA_031548875.1 Oscillospiraceae bacterium | reverse complement strand
CGCGCGCTGTGGGTGCCGTCCAATTCTTTTTCGGACGGCGGTCGTAGACGAAAGATGAATAAATCCGCCGGTAAAATTGCGATTGGACTTTTGCCCTCACGCCCTTTACGATAAGAAGAAAAGAAGGCATCCGCAAACCAGCAAAGGAGAATCCCTATGAGCGCTCCCTTTTATGCCAAAAGCCCGGGCAACGAGGGCTATATCAAGAACCTGGAGGTCGTTGGATTTTCCGACCTTGGCGGCGTGTACGGCTTCCAGATGGCGCTGCACAAGACGGACGAGGGAAAGTACTATATGTATGTCGGCTCCTTCAAGGGCGCGGGCGTCAACATCATCGACGTGACCGACCCGACAAATCCCCGCCGGGTGCAGTTTCTGGAAGTGTGCGACGGCGAAGTGTACAAAAAGCAATCCACCCCCAAGGTGCAGGTGGCCGATGGCCTGCTGGTGGTGGCGCTGGGCGGGGGCATCCCCTTCCTGCACGGCACCAAATGGGAGGATAAAGCCCTGGGCGGCCTGCAGGTCTACAGCCTGGCCGACCCGGAGAACCCCAAGCTGCTTTCCCACTGGGAGACAGGCGTGGAAGACGGCATGGGCGTGCACCGCTTCATGTACAATGGCGGGCCGTATGTGCATCTCTCGGCTGAATGCCCCGGCTTTGTGGGCTTCATCTACCGCATCCTGGATATTTCCGACCCGGCAAACCCCGTGGAGGCCGGCCGCTGGTGGATGCCGGAGCAGTGGAAGGACGGCATGCAGGAGGGCTTTTATCCCGTCGGCCACGACGCCGAAAAGGACTGGTCCATGCTGCACGGCCCGCCCTACGTGCAGGACGATAAAATCTACATGGCCTACTTTGCCGGCGGCGGCATTATCCTGGACGGAAGCGACCCCACCCGGCCCAAGAAGCTGGGGCAACTCAAAGTGCAGCCGCCCTTCGCCGGCAAGTACGACGGCGCCCGCTGCCACACCTTCCTGCCTTTGCGCGGCCGCAACTTCGCCGTGCTGACCAACGAAGGCGAGCGGTTCCCCTTCTTCACAAAGGAGAAGTTGGCCGAGGGCAAACACAAGGGCGCCCAGCCCATGAACAACCTGCACATGATAGATGTGAGCGACCCAAGCGACCCCACCCTTGTGGCTGAGTTCCCCTACCCGGAGGTGCCTGAGGGCTTCCCATACGAGAACTTCAATACCTGCGGGCTGGACGGTGCGCAGGGACCCTTCGGCCCACACAACGTGCACGAGCCGATGGGCAAGCCCTGGCTGCAGGATGACCCCAATCTTGTGTATAACTGCTACTTCCACGCCGGCTTGCGGGTGTATGACGTGAGCGACCCATACTATATAAAAGAACTTGCGTACTTCATCCCGCCAAACCCCGAGAAACTGCTCTTCGACGTGCCGGTGCCCGGCCCCATGCTGGCCACCACCGAAGATATCGTGGTGGATGACCGCGGGTACATCTACATCGATACCTTCCACGACGGCATGTACATCCTGCGCCTGAAAGAGGGCGGTATTCGTTGATGGCGGTCAATGCGCAACCAAAGAAAGCCAGGAGGAAAGAACATGTCCAAAAATATCCTTGTTCTGAATACAGGTTCTACCTCCACCAAGATCGCGATCTACCGGGATCGGGAACAAAGGGTGCTGGAGGAATACCGTCACAGCAAAGAGGAACTGGACTGCTTCGCCTTCATGGGTGACCAGGCACCCATGCGCGCCGCCTGCCTGCACGATTTTATCCAGACAAAGTCAGAGGGCTACCAGCCGTTCACCGCCATCGTGGCGCGCGGCGGACTGCTGCCACCGGTGCAGGCTGGCGGCTACGCCATCAACGATAATATGTGTGACTTTCTTGAGAACGTATGCACCCAGGAACACGCCTCCAATCTGGCAGCCTTCATCGCTCTGCCCATCGCGCGGGAGTACGGCATTCCCCATGCCTACATCTACGATGCCGTTTCCACCGACGAGATGGAACCTCTCGCGCGCCTCACCGGCCTGCGGGAGGTGCCCCGCGTCTCGATGGTACACGCGCTGAACTCGCGGGCGGTGGCGCACAGGTACGCTGAGGAATCGTGCCGCACATACAGTGAGCTTGACGTGATTGTTGTGCACTTGGGCGGTGGTATTTCTTTGTCTCTGCACAAGCAAGGACGTATGGTGGACATCGTGCGCGACGACGAGGGTCCCTTCTCACCCGAGAGGGCCGGACGGCTGCAAACTATCGAACTGGTGAAGTACCTCGACCAGAAGACGCTCACGCTCAAAGAACAGATCAAGTTGCTGCGCGGCGGGTCAGGGTTCAAATCGCTGCTGGGCACCAACGACGCCCGCGAGGTTGACGCGCGTATGGCTGCCGGTGACGAGGAAGCACAGCTGGTTCTGCAGGCGCTGGCCTACCAGGTGACCAAGGCGATAGGAGAGCTGGCTGCCGCAGCGAGTGGCCGGGTGGATGCCATATTGCTCACCGGAGGCATGGCGCACTCACAAACGCTAGTGGGCATGGTGTGTCAGCGGGTGGAATTTTTGGCACCTGTGCGTGTCTACCCCGGAGAAAATGAGATGGAGTCGCTGGCGCATGGTGCGTTGCGTATCTTGGAAGGCAAAGAATCCGTGCGCGAATTCTGTTACCAAGATCTGATGGGCGCTGACAAGAGGTGACTCTATCTTCGGAAATATTTTGCCAGCATTTCCCTTCATTTGCTACTCCCCATAATGCTCATCAATGTCCCGTATCTGCGTGGCCGTATCCCAATCCACCGGCACTTTTGCCTCCGGCACCTCCACGAACCACTCCTGCAGGAAGTCGTCAAACCAGATGACGCTCACCTTGCTGCGCAGCTTCCCGTAGCTCTTCCAGCTGACTCGGCAGGTGAACCGGAAGCCCCTGCCGCCCACCTTGCGGGAGACCCCGCGGTCGCAGTCCAGGACCGCATCCACCGTGACCGCGTCATTGCCAAACCCGAACGATACCGGCTTCATGGGAGCCGGTATTTCGTTTCTCTCGTGTGCGGTCATGTACTTGGTGACCGGGAAGATGGGCACCTTCACATACTTGTCCATGGCAGGGCCCTCAATACCACCCGGCCGGCGCGAACTGCTGGTTGGGCTTGCTGCCCAGGCCGGTCAACAGCGGGTCGGCCAGCTCCACGCCCCGCTTGACGATGCGCTTCCACCGTCCGTTGATCTCATCCTTGCAGTCGGCCAGGGTCATCGCCTTCTCACGCCTTTCCGCGTTGTATTCGAGCGTCGTCTGGTAGACGCTCGTGTTGAACATCAGGTCCTTCCCCCGCAGGGTCAGCTTGCGGATGGGGTATTTCATGTTGAACTTCTTGAAGAACAGCTCCAGCGATACGCCCGCAAACTCCGCGTCCAGGCTGGAGGGCACGGGCATGGGGCACTGGAAAGAGGCGTATTTGAGGTCGCCGTTCAGCGAATAGGTGACAGCCACCTCCACGGTGCGCGGGATCACCTTGTGAGCCCGCATCCGCTGGCAGACCGAAGAGGCCAGCACATGGGCCATATTGTGCACCTGCTCCTCCCGGGTCATGTCATAGGGTGTCGTGCTGCCGTTGCCAATCGAGCGCATGGGTGGCCCGCCGTCGATGTCCACGAGGGGCGTGGTGTCCATGCCGCAGGCGCGGATGTAATGCTCAAGCCCTACCTTGCCGAACCAGCTCTCCAGCACCGCCGGTCCGCAGGAGACGAGGTCGCCGATCGTGCGCACCCCTTTGTTCCACAGCTTCTTTTTCGTGGCGTCCCCGATATACAGAATCTCCTCCACCGGCATGGCGTACACCTGGCTCTGCCAACTGGTGTCCTCCGGGCACTCTCGCACAATCCACTTGACCCCGTTCGGCCCGGCGGTGTCGCAAGCCATCTTGGCAAAGGAGAAGTTCCAGGAGATGCCGATGCTCAGGTGGAGGCCGTACTCCCTGGGGAACCGCTCGTGCAGTTCCCGCACGATGGCCTCCACCCCGCGGATGGAATGGGCGCCGCCGTCATACAGGTGGGCGGTGCCGGTCACCTCGATGCTCTTGCCGTCGCAGCCGAACGGCGCGGAGATGTCGGTGAACCGGTCCATGAAGCCGTAGAAATCCTTGGAGGTGCGGTCGTAGAGCGGATAGACGGGCGGCAGCGACTTGAGCGCCGGGCAGAGCTGGCGCGCCTGGTGCAGCGAACTGCCCGTCTGGATCTTGTACTTCTTGGCCGGCTGGTTCTTGGACAGAACGATGCCGTGCCGTTTCTCTTCGCTCCCCCCGATCACCACCGGGTCGTCCAGCAGTTCGGGGAAATAGAGGAGCGACGAATAGCAGAAGTGGCCGTTGACGTCGGCGTGGATGATCCACTGGTCTGTCTGGAACATGGTGCAGTACCTTCTTTGCGATGTGATGGTATTCCCATACTAAGTCCGTCTTCGACGGAAAGTCAAGTGAAATTTCCGATTTCACAAGATTCACGACTTGCAATCCGCTGTCCTGCAGGGTACACTGGGATACAGAGAAATAGCCCATATTCCGGCTTTGACACTTTGAGGTGAGCGAGATGCGACCGATTGGATTAACCCTGCGCGCGCTGCGCGAGGAGAGCGGCCTTTCCCAGATCGAGGTGGCCGAGTGGATGAGTACTGCCTACAAACCCACGAAGTCGAAAGCGGTCTCCGCCTGGGAGCGGGGCGATGCGATGCTCAACGCGGAGCAGCTGCTCTCCCTGTGCGAGCTGTACCATGTGGACGACGTGCGCGCGGCCTTCCTGGGCAGGGCGGGCCTCAATGCGGAAGGCCTGCGCAAGCTGCGGGAGTATGAGGCGCTACTGAAGGAGTGCGGCCGGTATGCCGAGGCGCTGGTGACCGTCCCCCTGCGCACGCTGCCGCTGTATGAGATCCCCGTCTCGGCCGGTACCGGGCAGTTGCTGGACAACGACGACTACGAGCGGATCGAGGTGGATGCCACCGTTCCCCTCTCTGCCGACTTCGGCGTGCGGGTGCGCGGCGACAGCATGGTGCCCCGCTTTGCGGACGGCCAGGTGGTGTGGGTACACGAGCAGCCCACCATCGAGAGCGGGGAGTTCGGAGTCTTCTACCACGACTGGGAGGCCTACATCAAGAAGTTCGTGCAGGACGATGCTGGTGTCTTGCTGGTCTCCCTCAACAGGGCGTATGCGCCGATTGACGTGACCGGCTCGAGTGATCTGCGCGTATTCGGCAGAGTGGTGGGATAGCCGTGGGAGAGATACAACACACGCCGCTGCAGGAGAAAGTGAAGGCAGCGCCCGACCTGCCCGGGTGCTACCTGTTCACAGACAAGTATGGGTACATCATCTATGTGGGCAAGGCCAAGAACCTACGCAGCCGGGTGAAGAGCTATTTCACCAAGGCAGCCGCCGAAGAGGAGCGGACCGCGGAGCTCGTGCCCCGGATCGTGGATGTAGAATACCGGGTCACCGATACCGAGCTGGACGCCCTGCTGCTCGAATACCGGCTCATCAAGCAGCACAAGCCCTGGTTCAACTCCCAGATGAAGCCGGACAAGCGGCGGCCCTACCTGCGCATCGCCGCCGGGAGGCCCTATGCGACGCTGAGCGTGAGCGATGTCTCCAGCGACGATGGCGCCGTCTACTATGACTTCTTCACCAACGAGGAGGATGTGAAGCAGGCCCTCGCCCTGCTGGGCAGGGTGTGGGGGCTGCCCCAGTGCGGACAGCGCAGCTTTGCCAAGGCCAAGGGTCCCTGCCTCTATCATACCCTGACCGGCTGCATGGCCCCCTGTAGCCGGGAACCGGATGAGGCATTGTATGCCGCCGCTTTGGCCGAAGTACAGCAGTTCTTTGCCGGCAAGAAGGTGCCGCGCGTGCGGGCGCTCCGGCAAGAGATGACGCAAGCTGCCGAGGCGCTTGAGTTTGAGCGGGCCGCCGCCTGCAAGGAACTGCTGGAGGGCTTACAGCGGCTGCAACACAAGAGCCGCCGGTGGTCCCACCTGCCCGAGCAGGGTGCGGCCCTGGTCTTGATCCGCCCGCACCGGGAGAAGGCCTTTTCTGTCTTTTCTGTGGTGGATGGGCAGGTGCGGTACCGCACCAACTTCCCGGCTGCGCCGGATGAGGATACGATTGCAGCCTTTGCGGCGGCAGTTGCCGCAACAGATGCGGCAACGGACATGCCCTGTACCACACTTGTGGACAGCGAATGGTTGGCCGGTTGTCTCACCGAGGTGGTGGCAGACAAACAGTTCGTCCTGCTGCCTGCTGGCAGGGGCGCCGGGCGTGTGGCGGAACGGGCGATCAAAAAGTTCCTCAAATAGAAGAAGGGCCTTGTTTACTGGAAGGTAAACAAGGCCCTTTGTGTTTCGTAGCTGTTAAGCGGCTTCTTCTTTTCTGCTTTCGAGCTGGATCCGGCTGCGGTCAGCCAGGCTCTGGTAGTCGCCATAGAGCCACACATTCAGTTCGTCCGGCAGCAGCACCATGGGCATGCGCGGGTGGATTTCCTCCATCCAGGCATTGGGGCAGGTCGTCATGATGGAGAACTGTCTTTCTTCGAACACGCCGGCCATGAAGAGGACGTCGCTGCCGGGCAGGTTGAAGCGGTACTGGTCTTTGACGGGCCGCCCTGTCTTGGGGCTGGGGTGGGTATCTGTCCGGTGCGGCTCAAAGAAGCCATAGGACGGGACGATACAGCGCCGGTACTGTACCGAATCAGTCCACATGTTGGGGTTGGCCGCGAAGGCTGTCTCCGCCTTGGTGTTGTATACAACACCCTTCTGCCAGAACACGGCATATCCCCATTTCATGACCGCAATCTCCAGACGGTTATCGCCCGGCACCAGGATAGGCACATCCGCTTTGCAGAAGACGTCCACGCCCGAGGCGGAGGCGTTCGCATGCCTCTGCACCTGCAGGTTCTTCTTCACGTCCGCGATGATGCGGGTGAGTTCGTCTTTTGGTATCATGATGAAATGGGCGCAGATGGGGATCACCTCCAAAGAATCTAACTTGAGTATATTATACCATAGAAATATATATTGGATTTGTGCTTTAACAGCTTCAGAGGCTGGGAAGAATAATCAGACGATACCAAAGCCTGCTTGCCACCTATTCGTGAAAGTATTCTGACAAAAACCCTCCCCTGCGGGTTCAATTCGCAACTACACGTCAAAAAGGCGCTATGACAGCCCGTGGTACAAGCCTTGGAAAAGTGATAAAAAAGACCGCACAACCGGCGTCATCATGCCAGAAATTCGCATGACAGCCTTTTTGTACAGTCTAGATGGTGCCGCCGACCGGGATCGAACCGGTAAGCAACTTCGTTGCGACAGATTTTAAGTCTGTTGTGTCTGCCAATTCCACCACGGCGGCAAAGTGGGGCACATCCCTCGCTGGAACGGTTCCATCTTACCGCACATTATGGGGGACTGTCAATCGCACCGACTGCGCGCTTTCCTTTGCAATCACGGCGGAGCGGCGGTATAATGGAATGCGTCAGGAACGTCAGGCAAGCGCGGGAAGGAGTGGGATGCTCGCATGGTACTGAAGGGCGTCCGGCTGCCTTTGAAAGAGCTCGTTCGGGCGCTGGGCTACGGCACATGCGCGCCCGACGAACAGACCCGGCTGCGCCTGAAAGCGGCTGTCCATACCGCCGAAACGGCTGCCCATCCACTCTGGGCGTGGCGCATGCTGCCGTTGGATGCCATGATCCCGCCCGCACTTGCCGGCACGCCCCTCTCGGGGAAAGATATCGCCGCCCATCTGCAGGGTTGCCACGCGGCCATCCTGTTCGCGCTCACGCTGGGGCGCGGGATGGACGACGCTATCCGCCGGGCAGCAGCGGTGGACCTGCCACACAGCGTTCTTTTGGACGCCGCCGCATCGGCGCTGGCCGAACAGTGCGCCGATGCCGCCGAACAACTGCTGTGCACGCAGGCTGCGCAGGGTCAGTACCTCACCGGCCGTTTTTCGCCGGGGTACGGGGATTTCCCGCTGGATGCCCAGGCCCCGCTGTTGCGCCTGTTGGACGCTCCGCGTGCCATCGGCCTTTCGGCTGGCGAGGGCGGCATGCTGCTGCCCCGCAAGAGCATCACGGCCGTGGTGGGTGTGGCACACCGGCCGGTGGCTGGGCTGTGGCCAGGGTGCGAAAGCTGCGTCATGGCCGAAAACTGCCGCCACCGCACTCCGTCCTCCACATCGAAATCCCCCAAGAAGGAGACGCCGCATGCAACCGACCCTGTTTGACCGCGGACAGTTCGTACTTTTCGACGGCGCGCTTGGCACGATGGTACAGGCCGCGGGCCTCGCCCCGGGCCTGCCTACCGAGGAAGCGCTGTTCACAATGCCCGATGCGGTGCGCGGCATCCACCGTGCCTACGCCGACGCGGGAGCGGATATCCTGTGCACCTGCACCTTCGGTGCCAACGCCAAAAAGCTGGCCAGCACCGGCCACACTGTGGCGGAAACAGTGGAAGCAGGTGTGCGCATCGCAAGGGAGGCCGCCGCCTCCACTGGCGCACTGGTAGCGCTGGACGTAGGCCCTCTGGGTGAACTGTTGGAACCGGCGGGAGCTCTGCGCTTTGAAGATGCATATGAATTGTTTGCCGAGGTGATGCGCGCCGGGGCCGCCGCCGGGGCGGATCTTGTGATGCTGGCCACGATGACCGACCTGTACGAGGTGAAGGCTGCCCTGCTGGCCGCGCGGGAACACACAAACCTGCCCGTTTTCTGCTCCATGACCTTTGACGAGAACGGCCGCACTTTCGCCGGCACCCCACCCGAGGCGATGGCCGCCACACTGTGGGGCCTTGGCGCCGCAGCACTTGGTATCAACTGCTCGCTGGGCCCCGCAGCGCTGCTGCCACTGGCCGAGCGGCTGTGCAAGGCAAGCCCGCTGCCGGTGTACCTCAAGCCCAACGCCGGCCTGCCGGACCCCGCCACCGGCGCCTATTCGCTGGGGCCGGAAGAGTTCTGCCGCCAGATGGAGCTCTGCCTAAGGCTGGGTGTGGCGGGCGTGGGCGGCTGCTGCGGCACCACGCCCGAGACCATCCGCCTGCTGGCCGGGCAGTTCAAGGGCAGAACGCCCGCTCCCCATCCATATGATCACGTCGCTATCCTGTGCAGCGGCACCCGCGTCGTGCCCGTGGACAGGGTGCGCCCGGTAGGTGAACGCATCAACCCCACCGGCAAGAAACGGCTGCGCGAAGCGTTGGCCGCGGGCGATCTCACCCTTGTGCAGACATTGGCCGCCGAGCAGCAGCGGGCGGGTGCCGCCCTGCTGGACGTGAACGTGGGCGCGCCCGGCGTGGACGAGGTGGATCTTTTGCCTCGCGCGGTGAAAGCCGTGCAGGCGGTGAGCGACCTGCCCCTTGTGCTGGACAGCGCCAACCCCGCCGCGCTGGAGGCCGCCCTGCGGGTGTACAACGGCAAGCCACTCGTCAATTCCACCAGCGGCGAAACGGAAAAGCTGGCCGCCATCCTGCCGCTGTGCGCGCGGTACGGCTCGGCGGTGGTGGGCCTTGCTTTGGACGAAAACGGCATCCCCCACAGCGCCGCGGCGCGCGTCGACATCGCGCGGCGCATCCTGGACACGGCGCTGGCGGCGGGCATCCCGAGGGAGGACGTGTACGTCGACTGTCTCACGCTGGCGGCTTCCGCCGGCGAGCAGGCCCCCGAAGAGACTCTGCGCGCCATCGCCATGGTGCATGGGGAGCTGGGCCTCAAGACGGTGCTGGGCGTCAGCAATATCAGCTTTGGGCTGCCCCGGCGCGAGGTGGTGAATGAGGCCTTCCTCACGCTGGCCCTGCAGGCCGGGCTGGACCTGCCCATCCTGAACCCGGACGACGAAGGGATGATGGGCGCCGTGGCCGCCTTTGAGCTGCTGGCCGGGCGCGACCCCGACGCGCGGCGCTACCTGGCCCGCTTTGGCGGCACGGAAAAGTCCGGTGGACAGGCTTCCGCCACACCCCCATCCATGCATCCGCCCACTGCTGGGGCCGGCCTTTCCCTGCGGGCAGCCATCGAGAGCGGCCTGCAGGGCGATGCCGCCCGCGCAGCGGCCGGCCTGCTGGAAAGCGGTGCCGACGGCCTCGATATCATCAACGGCCAGTTGATCCCTGCGCTGGATGCCGTGGGCGCCGGCTTCGAGGAGGGCAGCCTGTTCCTGCCACAGCTGCTGGCTGCGGCGGGCGCTGCCCAGGCTGCCTTCAGCGAGATACGCCGTGTGTACGGCGACGCGGCCGAAGCGGGCGACGCTGTGGTCGTGGCCACCGTGAAGGGCGACGTACACGACATCGGCAAGAATATAGCCAAGGTTCTTTTGGAGAATTATGGCTTCCGCGTCATCGACCTGGGGCGTGACGTGGACCCCTACCGGGTGGTGGACGCCGCCCGCGAAAGCGGCGCAAGGCTGGTGGGCCTTTCGGCGCTGATGACCACCACCCTGCCCGCCATGGAGCAGACGGTGCGCGCGCTGCGCGAGGCGGGCCTTGCCTGCCGTGTGATGGTGGGGGGCGCGGTGCTCACACAGGAATATGCAAACGCCATTGGCGCCGATTACTATGTGAAAGACGCCGGGCGCTCGGTGGCCGCGGCACAGGAGGTATACGCGAAATGAGAGAACTGCTGCGCGGGGCGCGCATCCGCCTCACCGCCGCCTATGAGGGCGACGACGAACAGATGGCCCCATGGTACGAGGATTCCGACTTTATGCGCCTGGTGGACACAGACATCGCCTTCCCAAAAACGCCGGACAAGGTAAAGGAGGAGATGGCATCCTCCCCCACCTGTTTCACGTTCCGACTGCGCGCGCTGGGCGACGACAAGCCGCTGGGCTTCGTCGCCCTGCACAGCATCGAGTGGAACAACCAGGCCGCCATGCTGGCCATCGGCATTGGCGACCAAGCCGCCCGCGGCCGCGGTTACGGCACCGAGGCGCTGGCGCTTATCCTGCAGTACGCGTTTTACGAGCTGGGGCTGCACCGGGTGGGCCTCAACGTCATCTCTTACAACGAGAGCGCTGCCCACCTGTATGTGCAGGCGGGCTTCGTGACCGAAGGCCGCCTGCGCGAGAACATCTACCGGGACGGCCAGCGGTACGACTGCATCCAGATGGGCCTGTTGCGCGCCGAATGGGAAGCCCTGCAGGGAAAACCGGAATAGACGTGCCCCAGAAACGAAAGCACAGAACGGCCCCGGGATCCGCGATGGATGCCCGGGGCCGTTTTCATATGCCTGATGTGCATTCGTGTTTTTCCGTCCCCCCGCACTCTACCCGCCCACGATCGTCTCCAGCAGGTGCAGCACCGGCGGGCCGTCTATTCCCTCCCCGCGCTGTACGCGCAGGTGGTAGCCGCCGCAAAAGCCGCTGGTCCAGTCAAAATAGTCCCGCGCTGGCAGCGCGTATTCGGACAGCACGGCCATGATGGTGCCCGCGTGGGCCACGATGTACAGTGACGTTTCGCCCGCGCGGTCGGCTTCGTCCATCAGCCGCACAAAAGCGCGGCTGCAGCGCCGGATGAACTGGGCCTTGCTCTCCCCGCCGGGGCAGGGTGCCTCGCAATCGGACGCCAGCCACGCGTTGTAGGCGGGGTCGTGCCGCAGTTCCTCCCAGGTGCGGCGCTCAAAATCGCCAAAGTTCATCTCGTCAAAGCCCGACACCTGCTCCAGCCGCGCGCCAGGGTACAGGATCTCCGCTGTCTGCACCGCCCGTTGCAGACAGCTCGTATACACAAGCGGCACCTCCCGGCGCTTTGGCCGCCCCATGGCCATGGCCACCCCTTCTGCGCAGAGGGGTGGGTCGCTGCAGCCGATATACTGCCGCAGCAGGTTTTCACGCGCGGGCGCGTGCCGCAGGATGGTCAGTTCCACAAGGGCTTCTCCTTTCAGCTCTCACAAAATGGCCAGCACACGCTGGACCAGCACCAGCGCAGCCAATGAACACAGCTCGCACAGCTGCAAAAACCAGCCAGCCAGGTCGCCGCTGATGCCCCCGAACTGGGCTGTGGCCACGCGATGATACACAAGCAGCACAAGCAGCGCCGCCGCCAGCGCCGCAACACCCGCCGCGCCGCCCCACAGCACAAGCCCCGCCGCGCAGGCCAGCGCCACACACCCCAGCACCCAGCCAGTGGCCCGACGGGCGGCCGCATCTGCAAAGGTACGCGCGAGGCCGGAATCCCGCGCGGGGGCAAAAAATACCACGGCCAGGCCGGACAACGCCCGGCTGAGCACGAACAAAAGCCCAAAGGCCAGTATGGGGCGCCACTCGCCCGCCGCTTGGGCGCCCAGCGCCGCAAAACCCAGCAGGTACGCCCCCACGGCAATGGCCGCGAACGAGCCTACGTGCGGGTCTTCCAGAATCTGCTGCTTCTTCTCCGGCGGCGCGTGGCTGGCCAAAGCGTCCACCGTATCGCAAAAACCGTCCAGGTGGATGCCGCCGGTGAGCAGCAGTGGCAACAGCGCAAAGCCCGCACCGCGCAGGAAGGGCGCAAACCCCAACCAGAGGGCCAGCACGTTCCACAAAAGCAGCACCAACCCCACCACTGCGCCCACCAACGGGAACGCGGCCATGGTGTAACGCATGTTGCGCCCCTCCCACGAAACGCGGGGCATGGGGATGCGCGAGAACATCGCGAATGCGATGGCGATGGACCGAAGTGCGGTCATGGTGCTCCCCCCTTTCTACGCTGCAATGATACGTACACTAAAGCGCCCCGCCGCACCTTATACCAGTGGCTGGTACTGCTCCACCTCGATGTCTTCGAAGGTAGAGCCGCCGTACACGGCGTAGGCCATGTCCAGCAGCGGCAGGGCGGCCACGGCGCCGCTGCCCTCGCCCAGGTACATGCCCGCGCAGATGAGCGGTTCGAGCGCGAGCTCGTCCAGCAGCAGCTGGCCGGCCGGCTCGGCCGAGATGTGGCTGGCCAGCATGGCGTGGATGGCGCCGGGGCAGAGGCGCACGGCCGCCAGTGCCGCAACGGCGGAGATGAGCCCGTCCACCAAAATTGGCAGGCGGTGCAGCGCGCCGCCGATAAAGATGCCCACCATGCCGGCAATGTCGAACCCACCAAGCTTTGCCAGCACGTCTAGCGCGTCGGCGGGGTCGGGCCGGTTCACCTCGATTGCTTTTGTAATGACCTCCACCTTTGTTTGCAGCCCAAGGCTCGAGAGCCCCGCCCCCCGGCCGGCCACCTGCGCGGGCGGGCGGCCCAGCAGTACCGACGCCATGGCCGCCGAAGTGGTGGTGTTTCCGATGCCCATCTCCCCCGTGAGCAGGATGCGCGCACCGGCTGCCTGCTGTTCACGCACGAGGGCGATGCCGGTCCGGATGGCATCCAGCGCCTGCTGCGGCGTCATGGCAGGGCCAGCGGCGATGTCGCCCGTGCCGGCGGCGATGCGCCGCCGCAAAAGACCGGGTATGTCCAACGGCTGCAGCATGCCCATGTCCACCGGTTGCACGCCGGCGTTTGCCACCCGCGCCATACGGCAAACTGACGCCTCGCCACGGGCCATGCTGGCCGCCACGGCGGCCGTCACCTCGCTGCCCGTCTGGGTGACACCCTGGCGGACCACACCGTTGTCTGCACACAGGGGCAGCACCACCCGCTTTTCGATGGTGTAGCCGGCGTCCCCGGTTAGGGCCGCTATCTTCTCCACAGCCCTTTCCAACCGGCCCAGGCTGCCCAGCGGCTTTGCCACGGCCGCCCAGCGCGCGTGGCTCTCCTGCCGCGCGGCTTCGTCCGGGGCCGGTATCCGGCCCTGCCAGGGGTATGTCTGCATCTCATTCCACCCGTCTCTCGTTTTTGTCGTAACTGTCTTCAAGGCACGGGATGTGAACCGCAAAGGGTTCACGTCCCTTTGCCTTAGCCGCGCCGCTCTTTCGCGCCCAATGCCGCGGCCTGCAGTTCCAGCGCGCGCTCCCATTCTTCCTGGCTGCCGTGCGCCAACTCGTGCACCAGCCATTTGGGCGCGATGCGCTGTACTAGCTCGGCCACACAGGGGCTCGTGAAAGGCTTGTGCGGGTCGGCCCGGCTCATGTGGCGCTGGGTGCGCGCAAAGCGCTCGAGGTAGGGCGCCGCGGCATTCAGCGGCACCGGCCTGTTTGCCGCGGCGCGCAGGTAGGCCCCGCGCAGCGAACGGTGCAGGTGCATGCCCCAAAACCGCTGCGCAAGTGCGCCGTGGGCATCCACTATCCCATGCAGGTAGCCGCACGCCTGCTTCTCGCTGCGCAGGGACGTATTCGTGGCCATCAGGTGGCCTGTGTCCAGCATCACGCCGGTGTTCGGGTGCCGCACACCGTCCAGCGCGCGGCGGGTCATCTCGGGATCCGTCAGGTCCATGCCGCCAAACATCATGTTTTCCAGCAGCAGCGTGATATCATACCCCTGCCCTTCGAACACGGCGTTCAAGAAAGCGCAGCTCGCGTCCACGATCTCGGCGTCGGTACGTTTGGCCCGCAGTGTAAAGTACTCAGGCAGGCTGTTGTCGCCAATGTGGAACACCACATATTCCGCCCCCAGCTTTTGCGCCGTCTCGATCTCGTGCCGGTGGCGTGCGATGAGACCCGCCGCGTTTGTCACCTCGTAAAATTCCTGCCAGGCGCGGCGGCTGCCGAACTCTGCGTCCAGGTAGGCGTAGTCCTCCTGCCAGAGGGCGATCCACTCGGGGTAGAACACGAGGTGCAGGCCCCGCACCATGCCGGGGGCGATCTTTCCGCCAAATTCCTCCCCGCACAGGATCAGCTCGACACCGTCGCAGCCAAAGCGGCTGTAGAAGGCCCGCAACGCGTCCGCGTCCGCAAAGGGCGCAAGCGACCATGGGTCGGAGGGGATGTTCAGGCTGCAATGCATGGGTGGCCTCCAAACTGGTAAAGTGATGTGCAAACCGGACGATAGGGCCCGCTCTTCCTTGACAAAGCGCCGCCCGCTCTGGTACGCTCTACATCAAAAGCAGAAAGCAACCCGGAGGAGGATGCGCGGATGTTCGTACTGGTGGTGGGCCGCAACAAAAGCGGCAAGAGCAAATATGCCGAGGGGCTTACGGCGGCGCTGTCGCGCGAGCACGGCAGCTGCCTTGTATACATGGCCACGATGGTGCCCTATGGTGAGGGCGAGGAGGGCGCGGCCTGCATCGCGCGCCACCGCAAACAGCGCGAGGAACTGCCCTTTGAAACGGTGGAGCGCCCGCTGGACCTTGCCGGGGCGCTCCTGCCCGGCCACGCCACCATCCTGTTGGAAGACGTGTCCAACCTGCTGGCCAATAACCTGTTTGGCGCCGGGGCCGAGGCCTTCGCCGCCCTTGATGCCGGCTCGCAGGCAGCCTTTGTCGCACAGGAGGTACAGGCGCTCATCCAGCGCAGCCGCAGCCTTGTGGCCGTGTCCATCCAAGGGCTTTTGCCCGGCGACGAATACGACGGCCCCACAAACCGCTACATCGAACTGCTGAACGAGGTGAACGCGCTGCTGTTCGAAGCGGCCGATGCCGTGGTGGAGATGCGCGAACGGGAGCCGCATGTGGTAAAGGGACGGCTGTGGTGATTTCGTGCGTGGGGCGCCGGGGGCCAGAAGACAGGTGCCCATCGCCGGCCGCATTTCCCGCGCAAAACGCAAAACAGTGCTTTCAACAATTGTGGCACGGGCAGAGCGCCTGTGCCGCTTTTTGATTGCACAGGCGTTCCTCCCCGCCGGTAAAAGCGGGAAGCCGTTGCTTCAGCGGGCGGGCGTTTCCTCCCACAGTGCCAGCAGCTCCCGCATCCAGGCATGCACGTCGATCTTGTACACCTCCTGCAGGTTGCCCCGGCAGAGCACCTCGTCCACATCACCCTGGGCCACCGCCCGCCCCCTGTCCATCAGCAGGGCGCTGCTGCCGTACGCCCGCGCCAGGCTCAGGTCGTGTACCACAGAGATGACCGCCCGGCCCGGTTGTTCGCCCATCCAGCGCCGCACAAGGCCAAACACCTGCTTTTGGTACACAAGGTCCAGGTGGTTGGCCGGCTCGTCCAGCACCAACAGCTGGGGGTCCTGCGCCAGCACCTGCGCCAGAAACGTGCGCTGCAGTTCCCCGCCGCTCAGCGTGAGCACATTCTGCTTCCGCATGGGCTGCATGCCGGTCAGCTCCAGCGCCTGTTCTATCTTTTCTTCGTCCTCGTCCGCCATGCCGGAAAAAATGCCCTGCGTGTATGCGTAGCGCCCCAGGCGCACCACCTCTTCCACGCTGAACGAATAGCCCACATGGTGGTTCTGCATCAACACGCCCAGCTTTCGCGCCAGCTTTGCCGGGCGCAAGCGACAGAGGTCCTCGCCCTCGAACAGCACCCGCCCGGTGTACGCCACGCCCTGTGAGAGGGCGTTCACCAACGTGCTTTTGCCCGCGCCATTGGGACCCACCACCATCAGCCACTCGCCCTCGCGCACCCGGAAGCCCACCCCGTCCACGATGGTGAGCTCGCCGTACCGCACGGTGAGGTTTTCCGCCTGTAACAGCGCCATCAGCGCACCTTCCTTGTCCTGTAAAAGATGAAAACGAACACCACCGAGCCGATGATGGAGGTGACCACGCCGATGGGCAGTTCCAGCGGGCGCAGGATGATGCGGGCCACGAGGTCCGCCAGCATAAGAAACACCGCGCCGCCGAATATGCAGGCGGGTAGCAGCCGCCTGTGGTTGGGCCCGGTTACCATGCGCACGATGTGCGGGATGACCAGCCCCACGAACCCGATGGTGCCGCCGATGGACACGCACACGCCGATGAGCACCGAGACGGCGATCATCACCACCAGCTTCACCCGCTTCACGTCGATGCCCACATGGCGGGCGTTGTCCTCGCCGATGGCAAAGGCGTTCAGCTCCCGCGCATAGCGCAGCAGCACCGCGCCGCACACAGCCAACGCCACGGCCAGCGCCAGGGCGTTCGCATAGGTGCTCCCGGCAAGGCTGCCCATCATCCAGAACACGACGGTGCGCACCCGCTCGCCCGCGAAGGTGACCACCAGACTGATGAGGCTATTTGCAAACATAGAGAAGATGACCCCGATGAGGATAATGGTATTGGTGGCCAGCGAATAGTCCAGCTTGTAGGCCAGCGTCAGGATGAGCATGAGCGAGAGGAAGGCAAACAGGATGCTGAGCAGCATGGTGGCCCCGCCTGGGAAAGCGGGTATCGTGAGGCCCAGCGCGATAGCCAGCACCGCACCCAGTGACGCGCCGGACGACACACCCAGCGTGGACCCGTCGGCCAGCGGGTTGCGCAGAAGGCCCTGCATGGCGCCGCCGCACAGCGACAGCGCCGCGCCGGACAGCGCCACACAGATGACCCGAGGCAGCCGCACCATCAAAATGATGGAGTTGGCCGCCCCTCCGGCCCCGGCGCCCACTCCTCTGCCAAAAGCGCTTGCAATCGCCGAAAACACCTGTGAGAGCGACAGGTTTACGCTGCCCACGCACACGCACAGCAAAAACACGGCCACCGTGACGACGGCGCACAACAGGTATTCGCGCGTACGAAACCCTTCTCCCACTCTCACACTCACCCCTGCATCCACTCCAAAATAGCCCCGGGTGCCCACGCACCCGGGGCAGTCTTCTGCTCACCTATATCTCGCAGTCCTGTGTGCCACTGGTGTGGTTCCCCGGCGGCCGCGCAGCGTCCAATCAGCCGTACACCTGGCCGTACAATGTCTCGGCCGCCTGCACAAGGCGCGGCCCGGGCCGGGTGATCGAATCGTTATCGGCAAGGAAGACCTGCCCGGCCTTCACGGCCTTCAGGTCCTGCCAGCCGGTGCGGCCCAAGATCTCTTCATCAGGCTCAGGGCCTTCGCCAAAGTACATCGCCGAAGTCACAATGTAGTCCGGGTCGCGCTCCAGCACCTGCTCCTCCGATATCTCCGCCCAGCCGTCCACATCGGCAAAAGCGTTCTCCAAGCCCAGCATGGTGGCAATCTCGTCCATAAAGGTATTGCTGCCCGACGTCCACAAGCCCCATTCCAGCGGCGAGACCTCGAAGTAGACCGTCTTGGGCGTGTCGCTCTTCTCCACCTTGGCCTCGATATCCGCAAAGCCTTGCTTCATCTCGGCCACAAGCGCATCGGCCTCGGCCGTTTTGCCCACCACCTTGCCAATCATCTCGATAGCGGTGTAGGTGCCGGTAATATCTTGCGCGTAGCTGACTACCACTGTGATGCCCCCGGCCTCCAGCGCCTTCACCTGCTCGTCGCTCTGGGCCATGCCGCCCATGATGACCACTTCCGGCTCCAGCGCGATGACCTGCTCCACGTTCAGCTCGCTGCCCGAGTCCACCGCTTCCACGTCCAGCACCTCTTCAGGATAGTTACAGTATTCGCCGCGGCCCACCACCGTGTCGCCGGCGCCCAGCGCGTACAGGATCTCGCAGTCGGCCGCGGTGATGGCCACCACCTTGGTGGCTGGCGCGGCCAGCGAGACCTCCCGGTCGAACATGTCGGTAAAGGTGATGGCGCCGGCCGGCGCGCTTCCTGAAGCGGACGCACCGGCGGACGGCCCCGTACCGGAGCCGCTGCCGCCGCCCGAACAGGCGAACAGCAGCGCCGCCGTGAGGATGAGTACAAGTGCGAGGGATGTGATTTTTACCTTTTTCATGCGTACAACTCTCCTTTTGGGGAAATATTCAAAACAAACAGCACCCGCAGGGAGAGACCTCGGGAAACGCAAAATGCGCTCCCCGAGGCAGAGGGAGCGCACAGATACAGCGACGCAAAACGGCCAAAACGGCCGGCCCAACCCCAGAGACTTGTCGTGTAAACAGGTTTCCCGACTTGGCTTCATCCTACTCCGGCACCTTCCCGCCTTTTGGCAGTGGCTTTGGGCGGCATTGCGCCCCGCCGTTTCGTCCGCTTCACGGTTACTGGGATAGTCTGGAAATTTCATCCAGTTCCCTTGGTTCAGTCGCCACACATAGTGGGCAACTGCCACCAGCAGGGCCCCGGCGGATGGGCCGGAGTCCCGCGGATACACTAGCTATTCATTTTCAAAAAGTATAACACAAAAATGCCCCAAAAGCAAAAGCTTTTGCGGCATTTTGCAGAATCACGCAGAGGCGCGCCCATGGAAAACGGAATATACGTACTTTTATTGTTTATGCCTCAGCCCACACCCAACGCTGCTGCTGGCGCATCAGCTCCGGATCGGTGGGGGGCGGGGGTGTAGCCAGCTTCAGCCGCTGATCCAGCTGCCACAGCCAGGCTTCCCTGTCGGCAGCCTGCACCTGCATCGCCTCGGCGCGAGCGGCCGCACGATCGGCCTGCATCTGTCGCGCTTGCGCAAGTTCGGCCTCCAGCTTTTGGTCGGCCACCTCATTTTGCAGCCCCGCGCGCCAGTAGTCCCGGTTACCCTGCACGCGCACAGGCAGGTCCACAAGGCCAGTATTGCCATACTGGAATATCGGGTTCACCGTCAGCCACTTCGCGTCCATGCCACACCCTCCTGAGGCAAAGGGATGAGATCCCCTTTGTCTATGGCCGCCGGGCCACGCCCGGCATCTGCCACAGAGTATAGCAGCAAAGAGCCAAAAATTAGAGATAAGACGCACGAAATTTGCTCTGCAAAGACATGCCATTCCTGGCAGGGGCTGCCCTTCCCGCACACCTTTTGACGAGCTCGGGGGCGAACGGTCGAAAAAAACAGCCTAAAAAACACCCGCAACAAAAAACCCGGGAAGGCAGGCTGCCTTCCCGGGTCGGGCGTTCTCACAACGTCATGGATCAATAGTGCGCGTGCCTGCGCGAGGAGAGGAAATCGACGTTGAGCTTCCTCTCGATAGTGCCCACGATGCCGTGGGGCAGGAACAGAATGACCGCGATGGCAATGGCGCCAAGGACGACCATGCTCCAGCCGGGCAGGTTGGACAGCCAGTTGTTCAGCAAAACATAGATGATGGCGCCCACGATGGGGCCTGTCATGGTGCCCACGCCACCGATGATGACGATGAACACGGCCGCCACCGTCCAGGTGGTGCCAAAACCGCCATCAGGGAAGATGCTGCCCTGGTTGAGGTAGAACAGGCCGCCCACAAGGCCGGTGAAGCCTGCCGATACCATGAAGCAGAACAGCTTCGTGTTGAAGAGGTTCACACCCACGCCGGCCGCCGCGCCCGCGTCGTCGCGCATGGCGGTCAAGCCAAGGCCCACCTTGGAGTTGAGGATGATGTACACCACAAAGATGGCCACAATGCACAGGGTGATGCTCATCAGGTAGATCTGGGGGGTCTTGGGGTAGGGGCTGGCCATGATGGTCATGCCCGCGCCCATCTTCACGTACGGCCAGCCTTTGAACAGGATGCGCAGCGCCTCGGCCGTCACCCAGGTGGCAATGGCAAAGTACATGCCACTCATACGAAATAGCAGCGCCGACAGGCCTAGCGCCAGTACGATGGAGATGACGGCGCCGAAGATCATGCCCAGCCAGAAGGGCAGGCCATACGTGGCGGTAACGACGGCGACACTATATCCGGCAATGCCGACAAAGATCTGTTGACCGAGGGAAGTCATGCCGGCGTAGCCGCTCAGCAGGTTCCACATTTGGCCCAGGGTGCAGTACATGGCCATCAGCATGATCAGACGCAGCGTGTTGCTATCCCCCACAAAGAACAGGAGGTACAAGACAACGATAACCGCAACGACCACGATGATACGCACCAATGAGCCCGCTTTGAGATTTTTCAATTTCTCTATCTCCTTCCGCTATATACTCTTTTGATGCGTTTACTTGCTGAAGAGGCCCTGCGGCCGCACAGCCAGCATGATCAGGATGACGATGAATCCGGCCAACATCTGCAGGCTGGTGCCCAGGAACTGCCCGCCTATAAGCTGGGCCAGGCCAAAAATGATGCCTGCCGCCAGGGTGCCCAGGATGCTGCCCATACCGCCGATGACCACCACACCGAAGGAGATGATGAGGTACTGGGAGCCGGTGGTGGGATAGAAGTTGTAGGTCATGCCCACCAGGACCCCCGCAATGGCCGCTGTGGCCATTGCGATGCCCATGGCAATGCCGTAGGTGCGCTTCACGTTCACGCCCATCAGCTGGGCGGCCGTGGAGTCGTCGCTGGCCGCACGGATGGATTGGCCCATGTAGGTGCGGCGCAGGAAGAAGTTGAGAAGCAGAATGACGACCACGCCCACCAGGCAGTCGATCAGCATCATCACTGAGACGGACATGCTGCCGCCCAGCGAGATGCTCTTGGTGGCAAACGCGGAGCGCAGGTTCTGCGCGTCCGAGGAATACGCCTGCAGCAACAGGTTCTGGATGATGATGGAAAGGCCGAACATGACCAGCAGCGGCGGTTCCGTGCCGCGGGGAAGCACACGGTTCACCAGGAGGTTCTGGATGAAGTAGCCGATGACGAACATGACCGGGACGACAATGATGAGCGAGATCAGGGGATGCACCTTCAAAAGGGTGCAAACGGTCAGGCTCAGGTAAGCCGCCGTAATGACGAACTCACCGTGGGCAAGGTTTGTCAGTTTCACAATACCAAAAATGACACTCATACCAACGCCGACAATGGCGTACAAACCGCCCAGCAGAATGCCATTGATAATGGCTTGTCCCATGTATGGATTCCTCCTTTCGGGGCTATATACCGAAATACGCCTTTTTAATATCTTCCTCCGAGAGGGTCTTTGAATCGCCGCTCAACACCACGGTGCCCTTCAGCATCACGTGGCTGTATTCAGAGGTTTTGAGGCTGCGCTTCACATCCTGTTCCACCAGGACCACGCTCATTCCGCTCCGGTTGATCTCGCGGATGCGGGCGTAGATATCCTTGATGATGGTGGGGGCAAGCCCCAGGGAAATCTCGTCGAACAGGACCATTTCGGGAGCACTCATCAGTGCCCGCCCGATGGCCACCATCTGCCGCTGGCCGCCGGACATGGAGCCCGAAAGAAATTTACGCTTTTCGTACAACACCGGGAACAGGGAATACACCAGTTCCAGCTGCTGCTTCGCCTGTGCGCGCGCTTTTTTGGTAAAAGAACCCATCCACAGGTTGTCCTCCACCGTCATGCGCACAAAACACCGGCTGCCCTGGGGCACCAGGGTGAGCCCTTTTGCAACGATGACGTGGGGGTCGAGACCGGTGATGTCCTCGCCCTTAAAGTACACCTTGCCCGAGGCGGGTTTGTGCGCACCGGCGATACAGTCCATCAGCGTGCTTTTGCCCGCGCCGTTCGAGCCGATGATCGAGATGATCTTCTTGGGCGGGATGGAGATGGACGCGTCGCGCACGGCGCGGAAGTCGCCATAATTGGCCGACAGGTTTTCCACGCGAAGGATGGGCTCGACCTGATCCATCGTGGCGTTTTCCGCGGGAGCGGTAGCCGTTGTGGTATTCATGCGCTCTCATCCTCCTCTTCCACCCCGAGATAGACATCTTCCACCTCTTTGGAATTCATGACCTCCAACGGATCGCCGATGAGCAGCTGGTGCCCATCGGACATGCACATGAGCCGGTCGGTGGAGCCGACCATCGTCTCGATGATATGCTCGATCCAGATAATGGTCTGTCCCGTGGCCTTCAAATCGGCCACCAGCTTCATGATATCTTTAACTTCAACATCAGTAAGGCCCGCCGCAACCTCGTCCAGTAAAAGAAGCTTGGGCCGTGTGCCGAGGGCGCGGGCAATCTCAAGGCGCTTGCGGTCCAGCAGGGTCAGGGTGCCTGCACGTACCTCGCGCTTGTCCGAAAGGCCGGTGAGTTCCAGCGCTTCCTTACAGACATCGCGTCCCTCTTTTTCGCTCATGCCGGCGCCATGCACCGCCGCCACAAGAATGTTCTCGTACACCGACATATTATCGAAAGGACGCGGGATCTGATAGGTGCGGCCGATGCCCTCCCGGCAGCGCTTGTTGGGGGTGTTCCTGGTGATGTCGTGCCCCCAAAAAGTGATGCTTCCCCTGTAGGGGATGATGTGGCCGATGAGCGCATTGAACATCGTGGTTTTGCCGCAACCGTTTGGCCCGATGACACCGTACACTTCGCCCTCTTGCACCTCGAACGACAGGTCGTTGAGGATCTGAACGCGACCATACCCGGCGTCTATATTCTTGAATTGGAGCACACTCTCCATTGATATGCCTCCCGTTGCAGGGTATTTTGTCCCGCCAGGCAGCAATCCTGCCAGGCGGCAGCCAGGGGATTTTTAAATAAAAACGTACATGAGATAATTCCCTTTTGAAAAAAGGGCGACGGGCAGCGATGGCTGCCCGTCGCCTGGCATCTCGCTTCAGGGCGCGAACTCATTGTAAAGAACGGATGAAATTTGGATCGGACGTCCGGCCCCTAACCTGCAATCGGATCTTATTGATCCATCGGCTGCAGTTCGCCTGTGGTGGGGATTTCGGGGAAGAGGGTGTTGTCCACAACGTAGTTTACCAGGTTGCCGTCTTCGTTGATCCACTGGCCGCCCGTGAGGGAGGAGCGCCACGCGTGGTCGCTCTCGTAGGTCACGTGGCCAAACATGGTCTCAAGATCGGTGGCGGCAATGGCGTCACGCAGGGCCACTTTCTCGGTGGTGCCGGCGCGCTTCAGGGCGTCGAACGCGATCTCCAGGGCATAGTACTTCGCACCCATGGGGGTGGTCACTTCGCGGCCGGGGTTCGCATCTTCATAAGCCTTGGCAAAGTCGGCGGGGGTCTCGCCGGTCAGGTCGGATTTCCAGGGGTGGGTCTTGCTCCACCAAATCTCACTGGTCAGGCCGTCCATCAGCTCGGGGCCAATCGCCTCAGCGTCGCTCTTCAGCAGGTAGGCTTTGCCCATGGTGACGAACTTGGGATTGAAGCCCTGCTGCTTGCACTGGCGCCAGAGGTTCGAGAAGTCGGGGTTGGTGGCGGTGCCGCACAGGATCTCAACATTGCCGTCCTTGAACTTCTGGATGATCTCGGAGAAGTCCTGGGTGTTGGCCGGGAACATGCCGGGGTCTACCAGCGTGTAGCCGTCGGCGGGGATGTTGGTGGCGAAGACTTCGTGCCAGGCGGTGCCGTCGGCGTCATTGGCAAAGAACATGCCGATCGGGGTGCCGGAACCGGCCGCAAAGCCCGCGGTCTCCCACAGGGACTTGAAGCAGCCATACACGGTGGCCAGGTCCCAGTGGCTGTGGAAGGCCCACTGATAGCCGCCTTCGGGGGCAGCCGCCAGCCAGGCGTCCACGGGGCCGTCGGTGCAGACGGCGGGCTGCTCATAGCGCTCGCAAACTGCCGATACGGGGTTGACGGTCTCGGGGGTGTGGTAGGCCACGATCAGGTCCACCTTGTCTTCCTCGATGAGCTGCTGGGTGTAGGTGGTGCACTTGGTAACGTCGCTCTCCGAGTCCTTGATGATGAACTCGACCTTCTTGGTGGCGCCATCCACTTCAATGCCGCCCACTTCGTTGTTGATGTAGTCCAGCAGGTAGTTCTCGGTCCAGGGCGAGCCCTCGCCGAAGCCTGCCAGAACGCCGGTCATGGGAACGATGATGCCGATCTTGATGGTGTCGCCGCCGGAACCGCCGCCGCCCGCCGGCGTGCTGTCGCCGCCGGCAGCGCTGCCGCTTGCCGCAGGCGTGCTGCCGCTTGCCGCGCCGCCGCCACCGCCGCCGTTACAGCCGGCGAGCAGGGCGCCCATCAGAGCCAGGGAACAAACCACTGCCAGAATCTTCCTGAATTTCATTCTATACCTCCTTGTTTTGCTGCCGCCGAAAAAGGCGGCAGATGGTGCCATTATAATGTGCTGGCGCAAGCTTTTGCCGCATACCTCTTGTATTCTAGCATTGCGAAAATAACAAGTCAATACTATGCGGCGTGTACGTAAACACTTGGTAACTACCTTTAAAAATAAGGGAATCCCGTGTGGCGGGATCCGGGGATGCGCCCCGGCCCTGGTGCGCGGGCAGGCGCCCGGCACATTTCGGCCTCCACGGGCAATTTACGTCGATGTTTCTACAAATGCGCCATAGTCTACACATCCGGAGCGTGCTTTGTTTTGCACGCGGCGGCCCCGGGTGGTATAATTAAGCTGTAAAGAAAAGATGACAAAAGATTGACAGCCCTACCATGGAGGACGCCTTGTGCAACTGAACAACAGCTTTTTCCAGGAGCAGGCCCAACGCCAGCAACTTGCCCTCAACGCGGGTGTTTTGCAGTCGCTGGAGATCTTGCGCGTCCCTTTGCAGGAACTGAACGAACTGGTGACCCAGAACATCTACGAGAACCCGCTTTTGGACATCGACCACGCGCAGGAGACCGCCAACGAGGACTTCTCCCCCGTGCCCCTCACCGAGCTTGCCGAAGAAATACCGCCCGAAGAACTGCCGGATAACGCACCCACGCTTGTATCGGTACGGGAGATCTGGCGCCCGGGCGAATACAGCGAAGGCATCGACCCCGCCGCCCTTTCGGGCGCGGAACCGTCCTTTGAAGAGATGCTCCTGGAGCAGATCGGCGCGCTAAAGTTGGACGAGGGCTTCGCCGAGCTGTGCCGCTACCTCGTGGCCTGCCTGGACCGCAAGGGCTACCTGGAAGAGGACCCTGCCGACATCGCCGAGGAGCTTCACTGCCCGGTGTTTGACGTGATGCAGGCGCTGTACCTGCTGCAGGACCTGCAGCCGGTGGGCGTGGGCGCTCGCTCGTTGCAGGAGTGCCTGGTGCTGCAACTGGTACAGAGCAGGCATTTCAACCCCGCCACGCTCAAACTGGTGAAGGAAGGGCTGGCCCTGCTGGCCGCGGACGACCTGCCCGCCATCGCAAAACTGCTGGGCCTTGGCCGCGAAGCGGCGCGCGAGGTGTGCGAGGTGGTGCGCGGACTGCATCCCATCCCCTCGCAGGGCTACTACACCGGCGAAAAGAACCTGTCCATCATCCCCGACGCCGCCATCAAGCGTGAAGGCCGCGGCTTTGCCATTGTGATGAACGACTCCACCGTGCCCCGCCTTGCGCTGAGCACTGAGTACAGCAGCATGCTGGCCACTGTGGACGACGCCGGCACCAAAGCCTACCTGCAAGAGAAGATGGGCGAGGCCCGGCAGCTCATCAAGGCCGTGGACAACCGGGAGAGGACCATCGTGCGCATCCTGCGGCAGATCGTAGACATGCAGCCGCAGTTCTTCGACGACGGGATGACGCTGGCCCCCATGAGCATGGCCGCCGTGGCGGAAGCGCTGGAGCTGAGCAACTCCACGGTGAGCCGCGCCGTGCAGGGCAAATACATCATCTGTGCCGCCGGCACGGTGGAACTGAAAAGCCTGTTCTCTCCCGGGGTGCAGGCCGGCCAGGGCGAAGCACTGTCGGCCAGCTTCATCAAGATGCAGATGAAAAAGCTGCTGGACGGCGAGGACGCTAAGAAGCCACTGTCGGACGAAGACCTGCGCGCCGCACTGCAGGTGATGAACATAGACATCTCCCGCCGCACGGTAGCCAAATACCGCGAGGCAATGGACATCCCATCCTCCTCACGGCGCCGCAGGCGCTAGGCCGCGCTGCCGGCCAGGCGGAACAAACAACGCCCCCGCACAGGCTATGCGCTATGCGTAGTACTGGAGCGGGGGCGCTTTTTGCGTTTATTTCTTCTGCTTTGCTTGACGCGCGGGCGAGAAGGTGACCACCATGTGGGTCGTCTCCTGGCCAAGGGGGTACATCTCGTGGTCCACGCCGCGGGGCACAAAGATACCGTCGCCGGGGCCGTAATCAAAGCGCTCGCCGTCCAGCACCTGGTAGCCGTGGCCGCTCAGATAGTAGAAGAAGTGGTCAGCGTCAGGATGGTTGTCCTTCAGCGCGGCGCCGCCCGGGCGGATGTCGGTGACAAAGAACTCGATGTCATTGGTAATCAAGAAGGTCCAGGAATTGGACTCTTCATGCAGTGGCGCAACGCCGGGGGTCAGATCCAGCTCGTTTACCTTATAAGGTTTCATTTCGGGATGGATGGTGTTTATTGCCATATCTCTTTACCTCCCTGTATTGTGGGAAATAGACGTGCGGATATCGCGCCATTCACGTTCCGCTGCCCGTCTTGTTCAGACGACCAAAACGCAGCACGGCGCACATGCCCTATTGCATGTGCGCCGGCTGGCAGGGACCGGCGCAAGGGCCTTGCCCGTTCTTTGTTTATTTCTTCTGCTTTGCTTGACGCGCGGGCGAGAAGGTGACCACCATGTGGGTCGTCTCCTGGCCAAGGGGGTACATCTCGTGGTCCACGCCGCGGGGCACAAAGATGCCGTCGCCGGGGCCGTAATCAAAGCGCTCGCCGTCCAGGATCTGGTAGCCGTGGCCGCTCAGGTAGTAGAAGAAGTGGTCGGCGTCGGGATGGTTGTCCTTCAGCGCGGCGCCGCCCGGGCGGATGTCGGTGATGAAGAACTCGATGTCGTTGGTGAGCAGGAAGGTCCAGGAGTTGGATTCTTCATGCAGCGGCGCAACGCCGGGGGTCAGGTCCAGCTCGTTTACCTTGTAGGGCTTCATTTCGGGATGAACGGTGTTCACTGCCATAGTTCTTTCCTCCAAATACTATAATATGGTTTGTTCAAAAGATCAGCTTGGTTGCAGGTTCTTACTTGACGCCCGAAAGCTTCTCGGTCTGATCCACCAACATGGCAAAATCTTTGTCGGCGTTGCCGTTGGCAATCAGCGCTTCCAGCATCTGCTTGGTCAGCGCGGTGGACGGCGCAAACACGTTCAGCTGTTTGGCAACGGCAAGGGCCAGGTCAAGATCCTTGGCCATGAGGCCTGCGGCAAACGCCGGGTCATATTTTTTCTCGCGGATAGGCGGGATCTTATACTTGATGAGCGGAGAAGCCAGCACGCTGCCATCAATGACGTCCAGCGCGGTGTTCCAGTCGATGCCGGCCTTTTCACACAACGTCACCGACTCGCTGAACATCTGCAGGGAGGTCGCGATCATCATGTTCAGGCCCAGCTTCATGGCGCGGGCACCGTCGCCGTCGCCCAGGTAGAACTGGGTCTTGGACAGCTTCTCGAACAGCGGCATGGTCTTGTCGTAGGCGTCTTTCGGGCCGGAGCACAACACGGTGAGCCCACCGGCCGCGGCCAGCACGGTGCTGCCGCTGACGGGCGCGCGCAGGAATTTGCAGCCCTTGGCCTCGATGGCCTTGTTGCACTCGGCGCTGGACTCGATGGACACGGTGCTCATGTCGATGACGATCTGGCCGCCGGCGAGGACACCGGCAACGCCCTGCTCGCCCAGAATGACGTCGATGAGGGCGGCGGAGTCGGAAATCATGGTGAAGATGAACTCAGCACCCTTGGCTGCCTCGGCCGGGGAAGCGGCCTTCTTGGCGCCGCTGGCCACCACGGGGTCGGCCTTGGACGCGGTGCGGTTCCAAACGGCCACCTCATGGCCGTCGGCCACCAGGTTCTGGGCCATGGGAACGCCCATGTGCCCCAATCCGATCCATGCAACTTTTGCCATAATCTTACCTCCCATAATTGTGTACTATGTTTCGGGCAGCAGCTGCCGCGCACTGCACAGGGATGGAGATGGCAGCCGCCTCCGTTCGCAACCAAATGCTTACAGGAACTGGCAGCCGGGCAGGCCGCAGGACGTGATGGTTTGGCTGGGGAATTTGCTGATGACCTCACAGCCGTCCTCGGTCACAACGATCTCTTCCTCGATGCGGGCGCTGCCGCTGCCGTCGGTAGCGGCACACCAGGTCTCAATGGCAAAGGTCATGCCGGGCTTGAACTCGAAGGGATGGTCGATGGAGAACAGGCGGGAGATGATGGGCTTCTCCCACAGCCCCAGGCCGATGCCGTGGGCAAACTGCAGCAGGAAGGCCTCCTCCTCGTTCTTGAAGCCAAGCTCCTGGGCGCTGGGCCAGGCGTTGGCAACGTCGGCCGAGGTGTTGCCGGGCTTGATGGCCGCGATGCCGTCATAGATCCACTTATGGGCCTTGGTGTATGCCTCTTCCTGCGCCTTGTTGGGCACGCCGCACGAGAAGGTGCGGTAGTAGCAGGTGCGGTAGCCGTTGTACACGTTGCCCACGTCGAAAAATACAAGCTCGCCGGGACGGATCATGCGGTTGGAGGTGGTGTGGCAGTGGGGGTTGCCGCGCGCGCCGGAGATGACATTGACAAACTCCACGCTCTCGGCGCCCATCCGGAACAGCTCGCCCTGGATGATGCCCTCCAGCTCGTTCTCCAGGATGCCCGGGCGCAGGGCCTTGGCCACATCGTAGTACACGGCGTCCACCATGGCGGCGGACGATTTCAGCAGCTGGATCTCGTCGTCATTCTTGATGATGCGGGCATCCACCATGGGCAGCTGGCCGTCCACGATCTCGATGCCGTTCTTTTCCAGCTCCTTGTACAGCGGGATGTCGATGATATCCACGCCCAGGGGGCGTTTGTCTACGCCGTATTCTTTCAGGTAGCGCACCACCTCGGCAGCCTCGTTGGGCACCATGCCCACCTCGGTGGGGATGGCGCCGCGCATGCTGCCCACGGCCGGCATGATGTGGTCGGGCGGCAGCCATGACACTCTCTTGCGCTTGGAGGGGGTGGCCGGATCGAACAGGAAGGGCTGGTCCACGCCGTCGATGAGCAGGCAGTGGCGGTTCATCTTGTTGCGGTTCCATTCGCCAATATGCGTACCTGTGATGTAGCGGATGTTATCAAAGTCATAGCACAGGATGGCACCCAGGCCATAGTTTTTCATGCTCTCTTTGGCGCGCGCCAAGCGATAATCGCGCATGCGTTGAAAATTTACATTATCCTCAAAATCGACGCCATTGAAACCTGCTCTCATTTCGTCGCACACTCCTTTAAAACCAATATTTATAAGGACGATGACAAAGAATCATACTGCCAAAGGCTGTACGCGGCCCCAAAAAGGAGATTGTAAGGTCATCGTAACACAAAGCGCAAACTCCCGCAATGGTAAAACCGTATGGTGCCAGGCAATATCTCACTCGTCTAAATACAAGCAAAAGGCGTGCCAGTTTTATGTTATGAGGTGTTTATCGGGCGAATACTGTGAATTGAACCGAAAAACCTATTCCATTTTGTATGAATCGCTCAGGCGATGCATGTAAGCGATTGCTTGTATTTTATTCTATTGGCTTAAAGCCAATCTGTCAATGTGTCATCCTGCCACATATGGTTGTCTTTTTGGCACATGGGCGACTAAAGTTGACACACTTTGCGCTGCAATAAGAGACAAAAAAAGAACACCTCCCTCCCGGGAGGCATTGCGAAGCGTCAAAAATGTACACCGTCGGGGAAGCGGGCAGCAAGCAAATCTCTACAATGGGACAGATTGGCCCTCCTCGACGAGCAGCACCACGGGCGGCAGCTCCTCCGCATATTTGCGGGCATCGTAGGCGGCCGTGGGACGCAGGCCCAGTGGATCCGCCCCCCCGAAGGGCAGGTGGTACACAAGCAAACGGGCGGGGCGCATACCCGCGGTCACGGTCCGCCTGCCATCCGACCTGTTGAGGAACAGGGGGTTCACCAGCGCGGCGTCCAGCCGGCGACCGGCCAGCATCTGTGCAAAGTAGTCGGGCAGGTAGTCGCTGTCGGCAGCGATGAGCAGACTCTCTCCCCCACTCTCACCCAACAGAAAACAATATTGCTCCACATCGGCAAAATTTTTCCCGCCCGCGTGTGGCGTGCGAAAGACCGTCAGCGCAAGCGTATCGCCCAGGTGTATCCCGCGCCAGGCACCGAGTGGCAGATCCAGCTCATACACCCGGCCGCCCCCCGCCCGCACGTGCCCGCCCAGCGCAGGATAGGCACCGGCCATGCCGGACGGCAGCACAAGGCCGGCCACCGGGTTGCGCGCAAGGAAGGCTTCGGTGCGCGCGGCGTCAAAATGGTCGGGGTGGTCGTGGGTGAACAGGAGATGGGTGATCCCGTCGTAGGGCGGCCGCCCGGCCAGCATCGCCTCCAAGGCTTGTGTCGTGGGGCCGGAAAAAGCCCCCGCTTCGGTCCCCGTTACACGGGCAGGGTCAAAGAGCGCGTCTATCAGCAGCTTTTGTCCGCCGCATGCCACCAGCACACCGGCATTGGCCACCAGGTGCATACTGCATCCTGTTTCCTTCGTTCGGCCTGCCAACTCTGTCAAAACAGCACCCCTCCCCATAATTTATAATCGTATTATATAAGATCATAATAGCAGCACGGCATGGCTCTTCTTCCCTGCCGCCCATTATAGCCTGCATTGGTACAGGCGTAAAGCTTTTTTGTGGCAATTGTGACATTTTGGCAATTCTTTGTGTGACATCCTGGCACACACCCTTGAGATGTGTTATAATAGGAACAGCAAGCAAACTGCTACATAGTGTTTTGGCGAAAGGAAAAAACATGCGGGACGCAATCTTGGCTGCAAAAGAAAATTTTCTGGCCGGCCGGCCGGTAGACGAGGGCATCGTGCGGCCGGAGATCCTCGACTCCTGGAAGCGAAGCCGCCAGTTCGGCGTAAAGCCGACCGACGCCGACAAAAGCATACTGACTGCGGAGGAGCTGGACGAGCGCATCGCCGCGCACCAGGTCTTCTACGACATTGCCGTGCCGTTCATGGAAAGCCTCAACTCCTTTACAACCGGATCCGGATTCCTCACGCTCATCAGCGACGAAGAGGGTTATGTGCTCAAGTCCATAGGCGACGAAGACATCCTGCGCCAAGCGGCGGAGAACCGCCTGGTGGAAGGCTGCAACCGCAGCGAGCGGCGCCTTGGTACCAACGCCATCGGCACCTGCATTGAAACGCGCACGCCCATCCAGATCTACGGGCACGAGCACTACTATACCATGCATGCACACTGGGTGTGCTGCGGCGCCCCCATCTTCGACTCGCTGGGCCGCACGATGGGAGCCTTCTGCATCGTCGGGCCGGACGACAAGGTCACCTTCCACACGCTGGGCATGGCGGCCGCCGCGGCCGAAGCCATCTCCCGCCAGCTCACCATGAAATCCGCCTATGACATCATCGACAGCGACCACAAGAACCTCTCGGCCATCATCGAGCACATCCCCTCCAGCCTCCTGCTGCTGGACAGGCGCCTTACTGTGAAGCTGGCCAACTCGCGCGCCGCCCATTTCTTCAAGCGCCCGGTGGAGGAAATCGTGGGCAAGGGCTTTGCCCAGCTGTTCGGCGCCGACACCATTGACGAGGAAGCCCTGCGCGCCGGCGTGAGCGACCGCAGCGTCACCGTGTACATGGCGGGGCGCGAGGTGGGGCTCTCGCTTACCTCGCTGCTCACCGACAGTGAGGAATACCTTGTCACCTTCGAGCGCTCGGAGGCGCTGCACAAAAAGCTGAACAAGATCATCGGCTCATCGGCTAGTTTCGTGTTCGACGACATCGTGGGCCATTCGCCGGTCATCACCACCACCGTGTCCATGGCCCGCATTGCCGCCGAAAACAGCTCCAGCGTGCTGCTCATTGGCGAGAGCGGCACCGGCAAGGAGCTGTTTGCGCAGGCCATCCACAACGCCAGCGACCGCCGGGACGAGCCCTTCATCGCGCTGAACTGCGGCGCGCTGCCCAAAAGCCTCATCGAGAGCGAGCTGTTCGGCTACGAGGGCGGCAGCTTCACCGGCGCCAAGCGCGAGGGCCGCGCCGGCAAGTTCGAGCTGGCCAACGGCGGCACCATCTTTCTGGACGAGATCGGCGACATGCCCTTCGACGTGCAGGCCAGCCTGTTGCGCGTCTTGCAAAACCGCGAGGTGATGCGCATAGGCTCGGCCAAAACGGTGCCCATCAACGTGCGGGTCATCGCCGCGACAAACCAGGACCTGCAGTCCGCCATCGCCGACGGTTCTTTCCGCAGCGACCTGTTTTACCGGCTCAACGTGTTCAACATCACGCTGCCGCCGCTGCGCGAGCGCATTGGCGACGTGCGCACCCTGGCCGACTATTTCTTCGACAAATACGCAAACTACTCCGGCGCGCACGTGAAGGGCATCACTGAGGAAGCCTACGCTGTGATGAGCCAATACCGCTGGCCGGGCAACATCCGCGAGCTGGAAAACGTCATCGAGCGCGCCGTGTACCTGGCGCAGGGCGGCTGGGTGGACGCCGACATGCTGCCCCCGGCGCTATATGCCCCCGCGCCCGAGGCAGGCAAACTGCCCGCCCTCAGTTCCTCCATAGGGGGAACTGCTGCCTCCGTGGGAGGAACTGCCGCTCCCGTCCACCACGCCCCCGAGACGGGCGGATACTCCATCAAGCAGAGCGAGCGGCGCCAGATTGAGAACGCGTTGCACTCCACCGGCGGCAACGTGAAAAAAGCCGCCGAAGTGCTGGAAATCAGCCGGCGCACCCTCTACCGCAAGCTGGAGAGATACGGCATCCAACACAGGGGCGCCGCCACAAGTGTGCCAAATTGACAATATCTGTGTCGCATCCGGTGTGCCTAAATGGCACGCCGGCATTTTTGTGTGCCATACTCACCTCGCCCCGCGCCTTCCGCCCCTGCCCCGGCCCGGCGCTGGAGGGATACACGTCGGGGATGCGCACAAAAAAGTTCCTTCATTTTCGTACCTTTTGCTGTTTTAAGCAGTTCTCATTCTCACAATATGTGTTTTACGGCAAATCCGCAGGCTTTTGGCACGCATCTTGCTAGATGCAAAGCAGGTACTCTATGCGTTTTGAACGGCGCACACATGGGCTTCCAACAAGCCCCATACACAAAAGGAGTGTTACACATGCGGGAACTGGTATTGCGGTCGGACATTCACAGGTTTGCCACCTGCAAGGAATTTGCCGAGGCGTTCAATCTTGGCAGGAACGACCTGGTGCTGACCAACGAGTACATCTTCAACCCCTTCTTTGGCGAGCTGGACCTCCCGGTGGAGACGCTGTTCCAGGAGCAGTACGGCATGGGCGAGCCCACCGACGTAATGGTGGACGCCATCATCGAGGCGGCGGCCAAAACGGCTTGCACGCGCGTCGTGGCCATCGGCGGCGGCACCATCATCGACATCGCCAAGATCCTGGCCGTCACCGACGGTGCGCTGATGGATGAACTGTACGACAATGCCGTCAACCTCGAAAAAAAGCGCGAGCTCATCATCATCCCCACCACCTGCGGCACCGGCAGCGAGGTGACCAACCTCGCCATCATCAACCGGGTGCGCCTGGGCACCAAGATGGGCCTTGGCTCGGACAATATGTTCGCCGACTACGCGGTGCTCATCCCCGAGCTTTTGTCCACCCTGCCGTACGGCGTGTTCGCCACCAGCTCCATCGACGCGCTGGTGCACGCGGTGGAGAGCAGCCTCTCGCCCAAGGCCACGCCCTACTCGAAGCTGTTCGGCTACAAGGCCATCGAGATGATCGTGAAGGGCTTCCAGGCCGTGGTGAAGGACGGCAAGGCCGCCCTGCAGGCAAACCTTGAAAACTTCCTTATCGCCTCCAACTACGCGGGCATCGCCTTCGGCACGGCCGGCTGCGCCGCCGTGCACGCCATGAGCTACCCTCTGGGCGGCACCTACCACGTGCCCCACGGCGAGAGTAACTACGCCATCTTCACCGGCGTGCTCAAAAATTACATGGAGATCCGCCAGGACGGCGAGATCGCCACGATGAATGAATTTTTGGCCGACCTGCTGGACTGCCCGGCGGGAACCGTGTACGACGAACTGGAAAACCTGCTGAACAAGATCCTGCAAAAGAAGGCGCTGCGCGAGTATGGCGTCACCGAGACGGATATCAACGACTTCACCATGGCCGTGATGACAAAGCAGGGCCGCCTGATGGCCAATAACTTCGTGGAGCTGGACGAGGGCCGCGTGAAAAAAATCTATATGGAGCTGTTCTGAAGCACCCTGCCGCGGCACACCGCGCGGATACAGATGCAGGGACAGATCCTTCGGCAGACAAAACAGGAGGTAATATCTATGGCACCCAGAAAGAAGACGGCCACGGCCGCGTCGGCCGCAGTTGGCAAAACAACTGCCGCCACAGGCGCGAAGGGCTTCACCAAAGCACAGTGCGAACACTTCTACCGCGTGATGCTGCGCATGCGCCGGTTTGAGGAAGAGGTGTTCGAGTTCTACAAGCGCGGGCTGATGCCCGGCCTTGCCCACCTGTACCTGGGCGAGGAAGCCATCGCCACCGGCGCCTGCGCCACGCTGGACGAGGGCGACTACATCGGCAGCACCCACCGCGGCCACGGCCATCTGGTGGGCCAGGGGGCGGACCTTGACATGATGATGGCCGAGATCCTGGGCAAGGAGACCGGCTACTCCAAGGGCAAGGGTGGCTCCATGCACATCATGGCCATGGACAAGGGCATCCTGGGCGCCAACGGCATCGTTGGGGGCGAGCTTCCCATCGCTGTGGGCGCGGCGTACGCTTCCAAGCTGCGAGGCGACAAAAAGGTCACCCTCGCCTTTTTTGGCGACAGCGCCATCAACGAGGGCACCTTCAACGAGAGCGTGAACATGGCCGCCGCGTGGGACCTGCCCTGCGTGTTCATCATCGAGAACAACCTCTTTGGCATCTCGGTGGACATCCGCCGGGTGACCAAAGAGCACCAGCTCTCCAAACGCGCCATCGGCTATGGCATTCCCGGCGTCACCATCGACGGGAATGATGTTTTCGCCGTGTACAAAGAGGTAAAAAAAGCCGTGGACCGCGCCCGGAAGGGCGACGGTCCCACCCTCATCGAATGCCAGACCTACCGCTGGCAGGGCCACCACGTGGGCGACCCCGGCGAGTACCGTGCGCCCGAAGAGGTGTCCGCCTGGAAGGCGCGCGACCCCGTTGCGGGCTTTGAAAAGAGCGGCGCGCTGAGCGAGGCGGAGATGAAGAAGATCCGCGACGAGGTGGAGGCGGAGATCCAGCAGGCGTGCAAGTTCGCCGAGGAAAGCCCCTACCCCGACGTGTCCGAAGCGTTCACCGACGTGTTTGTGGACTGAACGCCATTCCCCGAAAATTACCCAGGAAGGATGAAATAGATCATGGCATTGGAAAAAATGATGGTACGTGAAGCGATCTGCCAGGCCCTGGACGAGGAGATGGCGCGCGACGAGAACGTTTTTGTATTGGGCGAGGACGTGGGCGTCATCGGCGGCAACTTCAAGTGCACCGTGGGCCTTATGGACAAATACGGGGACCTGCGCTGCAAGGACTCCCCCATCAGCGAGGCCGGTATCGTGGGCCTGGGCGTGGGCGCCGCCATCACCGGCATGCGCCCGGTCATCGAGCTGATGTTCGGCGATTTTTTGATGGTGGCGATGGACCAGATCTGCAACCAGGCCGCCAAGATCACCTACATGTCTGGCGGGCAGGTGCAGGTGCCGCTGGTCATCCGCACGCCCATGGGCGGCGGCCGTTCGTCGGCGGCGCAGCACAGCCAGAGCTTCCACGCGTGGATGGCCCACACCCCGGGTCTCAAGGTGGTGTGCCCCTCCACCGCGGGCGAGTGCAAGGGCCTGCTCAAGACCGCCATCCGGGACAACAACCCCGTCATCTTCTTCGAGCACAAGATGCTGTACACCCAGGCCTTCGACGACGTGCATTCGGCCGATGAGGACTACTGCATCCCCTTTGGCGTGGCGCGCAAGGTGTGCGAGGGCGAGGACATCACCATCGTGGCCAACTCGATGATGACCATCAAGGCGGAAAAGGCTGCGAAGGCGCTTGCGAAGGACGGCATCTCGGTGGACCTGATCGACCTGCGCACCATCGTGCCCATGGACACCGACGCGATCATCCAGTCGGTGAAAAAGACGGGCAAACTGCTTATCGTGGACGAAGGCCACGTCAGCTTCGGCATCAGCGGCGAGATCGCCACCCGTATCATGCCCGCCGTCTTCTACGACCTGGAAGCACCCATCGAGCGCCTGGGCACCGGCGACGTGCCGCTGCCCTTCAGCCCCGCGCTGGAGATGCCGCTCATCCCCGACGACAAGACCATCGCCGCCAAGGTGCGCCAGATGGTGAACCCCGGATAAACCTGCCGGCAAACTAGAATGGAGGAACCCCATGGCTGAACTGATCATCATGCCCAAGCTCGGCTTCAACATGGACGAGGGCAAGCTTGTAAAATGGTGCTTCGCCGTTGGCGACGCCATGAAAAAAGGCGACGTATTGTTCGAGATCGAGACCGACAAGACCACCATGCCGGTGGAGGCCACGGCCGATGGCGTACTGCTGAAGACGATGCTGCCCGAGGGCGAGTACGCCGACGTGTTCACCCCCATCGCCGTTGTGGGCGAGGCGGGCGAAGACCCCGACGCCGCCCTTGCGAGCGCCGAGGGCAACATTGCCGCCGTCGAGAGCGGCCAGGTGGAAGCCGTTGCAGAAACAGCGCCTGCCGCCGCCGCACCCGCCCCAATTGCGCCCGCACCGGCGGGTGGCGTCAAGCTGACGCCCAAGGCCCAGAAGATGGTGGCCGAGGAGGGCATCGACCCCGCTTCGCTGGCCGGCATCCAGGGCACCGGCTTCGAGGGTGGTATCACCGCCAAGGACATCAAAGCGTCTCCCTTGGCCAAAAAACTGGCCGCTGCTTCCGGGGTGGAGCTTGCCTCCGTGGCCGGCAGCGGCGCGGGCGGCAAGGTGATGAAGGCCGACGTAGTTGCTGCTTCGGCATCAACTACTGCCGCCGCGGCGCCTGCCGGCAGCACGGACGAGAAGAAGATCCTGGAAGCGACCCCCTACAAGGGCGTGCGCAAGATCATCGGCGAAAAGCTGGCCCAGAGCAAGTTCACCGCGCCGCACCTCTACTTTACCGACAGCATCGACACCACAAAGTTCACCGCCTTCCGCAAGGAGTTGAACGAGAGCGCGCCCGAGGGCGTGAAGATCGCCGTATCCGACCTGCTCACCATGGCTGCCAGCAAGTGCCTGCAAAAGTACCCCGGCATCAACGTCTCGCTGGTGGACGAGCAGATCGTCAGCTACAAGAGCACCAACGTGGGCACGGCTGTGGCGGGCGAAAACGGCCTCATCGTGCCGGTCATCAAGAACGTGCAAGAGAAGACGCTCACCCAGGTGGCCGCCGAGAGCCGCGACCTTGTGGAGCGCGCCAAGGTGGGCAAGCTGGCGCCTGAGGAGTATTCCGGCGGCACCTTCTCCATCTCCAACCTCGGCATGTTCGGCATCGAAAACTTTACGGCCATTATCAACCCCCCCGAATCGGCCATCCTGTCCGTCAGCTCGGTGCGCAAGACGCCGGTCGTCGTGACGAACGCCGAGGGCGAGGACGAGATCGTCATCCGGCCCATGATGAACGTGCAGCTCACGGTGGACCACCGCGTCATCGACGGCCTGTTGGCCGCCCAGTTCGTGGGCTACTTCAAGGAGCTGCTACAGGATCCCATCCGCATCCTGATGTAAGCATCCCCCGGAAAGGAAGGACCGCAACCATGCCAGATTATATGTACGACATCACGGTCATCGGCGGGGGGCCGGGCGGCTATGTGGCCGCCATCAAGGCAGCCCAGGCCGGCAAGAAGACCTGCCTCGTCGAGAGCACACACCTGGGCGGCGTCTGCCTGAACGAGGGCTGCATCCCCACAAAAACGCTCATCAAAACGGCCAATACCCTCAGCCTTATCAAGGAGTCCGCCGCCTTCGCCATCGAAGGGGTGGACGCCGCAAAGGTCACCGTCTCGATGAAAAAACTGCAGGAGCGCAAAAAGGCGGTCATCGGCCAGCTGGTAGGCGGCGTGGGCGGCCTGCTGCGCGGCAACAAGGTGACCGTGGAGAACGGCCTTGCCAGCTTTGTGGACCCTCACACCGTGCAGGTGGACGGCAAAAAAATCACAAGCGAAACCTTCATCATCGCTACCGGCTCGAACGCACTGATGCCCTCCTTCATCCCGCTGGAGGGCAAGACGAACGTGCTCACCAGCACCGAGGCGCTGGAGCTGGACCACCTGCCCGCCACCGTGGCCGTCATCGGCGGCGGCGTCATTGGCATCGAGTTCGCCTACCTGCTGAACAAGCTGGGCGCCAAGGTGACCGTGCTGGAGCTGCTCGACCACATCCTGCCCATGGTGGACGAAGAGGTGTCCGGCCTTGTGAAAAAGCGGCTGGAAAAAGACGGCATCACACTGCACCTGGGCGCGAAAGTGCAGAAGGTGAAGAGCAGCGAGGTGCTGTACGAGCTGGACGGCAAGCAGCAATCGGTAAAGGCCGACGCCGTGTTGATGGCCGTGGGCCGGGTACCGAACACCGAGGGCCTCTGCGCCGACAAGGCCGGCGTGGCCTTCGACCGCGCGGCCATCGTAACCGATGAAAACCTGCGCACGAACGTGCCCAACATCTACGCCATTGGCGACGTGAACGCCAAGGTGATGCTGGCCCACACGGCCAGCCATGAGGGCATCATCGCCGTGGAGAACATCCTCGGCCACAGCAAAACCATGGACTACATGAAGATCCCCTCCTGCATCTACCTGGAGCCGGAGGTGGCCGCCATCGGCCTGACCGAGAATCAGGCCAAAGAGCAATACAAAAACGTTAAGGTGGGCAAGTTCCCCATGATGGCCAACGGCAAGACCCTTGTGGAGGGCGACACCGATGGCATTGTGAAGGTGATTTTGGACGGGGACCTGGGCGAAATACTGGGCGTGCACATGTACGGCCAGCACGTCACCGAGATGGTCTCCGAGCTGTCCGTCGCCATGACGATGGAGGCCACGGCCGAAGAAATCATCGAAGCCATACACCCCCACCCCACGGTGAGCGAGGCCATTCCCGAAGCGTTCATGGCAGCTGTCGGCAAGGCCATCCACACCATGTAAAAAGGGAATCGCACGTGCGGTGTATATCTTTCAAGTTCCCCTGTTTTATGGTATACTTAAAGTGTTGCGGCAGGGCCGTAACAAAAGCTTGAAAGCACCTGCACCTGCCATCTATCAACCACACACCACGCCCGACAAGGGAAAGGAGAATACCCCTATGATGACAGGTGAACAATACCTGGACAGCCTGCGCAAGATGAACATGGAGATCTACATGTTCGGCGAGCAGATCCCCAACGCGGTGGACAACCCCATCCTGCGCCCCTCGGTGAACAGCCTGAAAGCAACTTACGACCTGGCGCAGGATCCCCAGTACGAGGACCTGATGACCGCCACCAGTTCCTTCACTGGCAAGAAGATCAACCGCTTCACACACATCCACCAGAGCACCGATGACCTTGTGAAGAAGGTAAAGATGCAGCGCCTGCTGGGCCAGAAGACGGCCAGCTGCTTCCAGCGCTGCGTGGGCATGGACGCGCTGAACGCGCTGTACAGCACCACGTTCGAGATCGACGAGGAGTGCGGCACCCAGTACCACAAACGCCTTGTAGAGTATATCAAATTCGTGCAGGAGAACGACCTTGTGGTGGACGGCGCCATGACCGATCCCAAGGGCGACCGCGCCCTCTCGCCCGGCGAGCAGAAGGACCCGGACCTCTTCCTGCGCGTGGTGGAGCGCCGGCCCGACGGCGTTGTCGTGCGCGGCGCCAAGGCCCACCAGACGGGCATCAGCAATAGCCACGAGGTGGTGGTGATGCCCACCATCGCCATGAAGGAGAACGAGGGCGACTATGCCATCTCGTTCGCCGTGCCGGTGGATACAAAGGGCGTCTTCATGATTATCGGCCGCCAGAGCTGCGACACCCGCAAGGCGGAAGGCAGCTGTATGGACGTGGGCAACAGCGAGTTTGGCGGCATGGAAGCGCTGCTTATCTTCGACGACGTGTTCGTGCCCAATGACCGCATCTTCATGGACGGCGAGACCAAATTTGCAGGCATGCTGGTGGAGCGCTTTGCCAGCTACCACCGCCAGAGCTATGGCGGTTGCAAGGTGGGCGTGGGTGACGTGCTCATCGGCGCCGCGGCTCTCGCAGCCGACTACAACGGCGCCGCCAAGGCCAGCCACGTGAAGGACAAGCTCATCGAGATGACCCACCTGAACGAGACGCTATACTCCTGCGGCATCGCTTGCTCTGCCGAGGGCTGCCCCACAAAAAGCGGCAACTACTATGTGGACGGCCTGCTGGCCAACGTGTGCAAGCAGAACATCACCCGCTTCCCGTACGAGATCACCCGCCTGGCCGAGGACGTTGCCGGCGGCCTGATGGTGACCGCCCCCAGCGAGAAGGACTTCCGCCATGAGAAGCTGGGCCCCTTCCTGGAAAAATACCTGAAGGGCAACGACAACATCTCCACCGAGAATCGCCTCAAGATCATGCGCCTCATCGAGAACCTCACACTGGGCACCGCGGCCGTTGGCTACCGCACTGAGAGCATGCACGGCGCGGGCAGCCCGCAGGCACAGCGCATCATGATTGCCCGGCAGGGGAACCTGGCCCAGAAAAAGGATCTGGCCAAGAACATCGCCAAGATCGAGGACTGACGAAGCGCCATGACCATCGCCATCAAATATTGCGGCGGCTGCAACCCCCGGTACGACCGCGGCACCCTCGCCAAGCAACTGCACATCGACTTCCCGGAGGCGAACATTCTTCCCTCCGGGAATCTCCATGGTGCAATGGCGGACGTCGTCGCGGTCTTCGTCGGGTGCGGCAGTGCCTGCGCCTCCCATGCGGAGCTGCACGGGCGGTACGGCAAGATCGTACTGTCCGGCCCCGAAGACTATCCCGCGCTGGCACAGCTTGTGCGGGACCATCTGGGCGAAGCCTCGGTAAGCATTGATTGAATCTTGCGGCGGTGTCCTTGCGGTATTCTTTCGCCAGATATGAATCAGCACTTACCTGGAACCGCCGGCGCCCCATGGGATTTTTTCCGCATTTTCGGAAGGAGGAACACCCAACTTGGACTGGAAAACCATCTACAACGAGCGCATCACCACGGCCGAAGAGGCCGTCAAGCGCATCAAGCCCGGCAACCGCGTTGCCGTGAGCCACGCCGTGGGCGAGCCCACCTACCTCATCGACGTGATGGTGGACAACGCCGCAGCCAACGGCTATAAAGACGTCGAGATCGTGCATATGGTCTCGATGGGCGAGGCCCGCTACGCCCAGCCCGAAATGGCGCCCTATTTCCGCCACAACGCGCTGTTTGTGGGCGCCAAAACGCGCAACACCATCCGTGACGGCCATGGGGACTTCACCCCCTGTTATTTTTCGCAGATCCCCAACATCTTCGAGCGCACCATGCCGTTGGACGTGATGTTGGTGCACGTATCCCCGCCCGACGAGCACGGCTGGTGCAGCTGCGGCGTGGCGGTGGACTACAGCAAAAAGGCCGCCGAGGTGGCAAAGCTGACCATCGCACAGGTGAACAGGCAGATGCCCCGCACGCTGGGCGATTCGTTCCTGCACGTGAGCCAGTTTGACGCCATCGTGGAGCACGACGCCCCGCTCATCCAGCTGTCCCCGCCCAAGATCGGCGACGTGGAGAGGGCCATCGGCGAGCACTGCGCCAGCCTCATCAAAGACGGCGACTGCCTGCAGCTGGGCATCGGCGCCATCCCGGACGCCGTGCTGCTCTTCCTGAAGGACAAGAAGGACCTGGGCATCCACAGTGAGATGTTCTCGGACGGCGTGGTGGAGCTGGTGGAGGCCGGCGTCATCAACAACAAGGCCAAAAATTTCCACAACGGCGTTTCGGTTGCCACCTTCCTCATGGGCACAGAGCGGCTGTACAACTACGCGCACAACAATCCCGCCGTGAATATGTTCCCCGCCACCTACACGAACGACCCCTACGTGGCCGGCAGGAACGATAACCTCGTCTCCATCAACTCCTGCGTGCAGGTGGACTTTTTGGGCCAGGTGTGCTCCGAATCGGTGGGGCCGCTGCAGATCACTGCCGTGGGCGGCCAGGTGGACTTTGTGCGCGCCGCGGCGATCAGCAAGGGCGGTCGCTCGATCATCGCCATGCCCTCCACGGCGGCCGGCGGCAAGATCTCCAAGATCGTGCCGCTGCTGGACGAGGGCGCGGCTGTAACCACCGGCCGCTACGACGTGGAATATATCGTCACCGAATATGGCGCGGCCAACCTGAAGTACCGCTCCACCCGGGACCGCGCGCGCATGCTCATCAATATCGCACACCCGGATTTCCGCGACGAGCTGAAAGAGGCGTTCGAGAAACGCTTCAACGCGAAGTTTTAAAAAGGCCCTTCCCAAACGTTGTGTATATGTGTTTAAATAGAAGTGGACGTCCATTGTTCCTCAAAACACAGCGAGGGAAGTGATCCGGATGCGAAAACTCCTTTCGATCGTGTTGGTTTTGGCGTTGGGAATCGGGCTTGCCGGGTGTGGTGGGCTTGGCCGGTTGACGGAAGAAGAGGAACTCGCCTTCAAGTCCGTGTTGGACACAGAGACCGGCACCCTCATCACGCTGGGCGACAGGAAGGACAAGCTGGATGAACTGTGGGGTTATACCAAGGGCGGAATCATCGAAGACTTCGGCGGCATGTGGTGCTGCACCTATCTTGACGACACGGTGGTCGTCACCTATACCCTGTCCGGCTATCTGATGGATATCAGCATCGACCTGCCAGACGGTGACCGGTTCAGCTATCAGGGCGTGAATCTGTCCGCCCCACTTGAAGAAATTTCCACTCTTTTTAAAAATCGCGAGACGAATATAACTTATGATGACGACCCCCAAAAAGTGCCGGCTATCGCTTACTATTTCAGCGAATATGAAAAGAAAGTGGACAGGGATATCTATGTCAAATATCGCGCAACTGTGCGCACACGTGTAAACAGTGGCACTGGCGAAACTATTCAGGCATTTATCCTGTCTTCAAGTGCAAATTCCTCCGGCTGATCATTTCCAAACAGCGCCGGGCCGCGCCCCCCTCGTTGTACATTCCCAAAGGGATTTACAAATATCATTTTGATGTGAGATCGAAAGGAGAACAGGTTCTATGTGTATGTCTAAGGAAATCGTAGTGGCGGGTGCCGTGCGCACCGCTATCGGCAAGTTCGGCGGCTCTCTGGCAAACACCCCCGCGGCCGATCTGGGCGCTATCGTCATCAAGGAGGCTGTGAGCCGCGCCGGCCTCAAGCCTGAAAACGTGGATCAGGTGCTCATGGGCTGTGTCATCCAGGCCGCTTTGGGCCAGAACGTGGCCCGCCAGGCCAGCATCAAGGCCGGCCTGCCCGACAGCGTACCCGCCCAGACGCTGAACGTGGTCTGCGGCTCGGGCCTCAATTCCGTGAACATGGCCGCCGCCCTCATCCAGGCCGGCCAGGCGGACATCATGGTGGCCGGTGGCATGGAGAACATGTCCGCCGCCCCCTATGCCCTGCCCGACGCCCGCTACGGCTACCGCATGGGCAACGGCAACCTGGTGGACACAATGATCAACGACGCGCTGTGGGACGCGTTCAACAACTACCACATGGGCATCACCGCCGAGAACGTGGCCGAGAAGTTCGGCATCACCCGCGAGATGCAGGACGAGTTCGCCGCCGCCAGCCAGAACAAGGCTGAAAAGGCGATGGCCGACGGCAAGTTCGACGCCGAGATCGTGCCTGTTCCCGTGAAGGTGAAGAAGGATATCGTCGACTTCAAGGTGGACGAGTTCCCCCGCGCCGGCGTTACCGCCGAGGGCCTTTCCGGCCTGAAGCCCGCCTTCAAGCGCGACGGCGGCACCGTTACCGCCGCCAACGCCTCGGGCATCAACGACGGCGCCGCCGCCGTGGTGGTGATGAGCGCCGAGAAGGCCAAAGAACTGGGCGTGACCCCGATGGCCAAGTTCGTGGACGGCGCGCTGGCCGGCCTTGACCCCACCATCATGGGCATGGGCCCCTACTACGCCACCACCAAGCTGATGAAGCGCACCGGCCTTGGCATCAACGACTTTGACCTCATCGAGGCCAATGAGGCCTTCGCCTCCCAGGCGCTGGCCTGCGGCAAAGAGCTGGGCTGGAACGCCGACATCGTGAACGTAAACGGCGGCGCCATCTCGCTGGGCCACCCCGTGGGCGCCTCGGGCTGCCGCATCTTCGTCACCCTGCTGCATGAGATGCAGCGCCGCGACGCCAAGCGCGGCCTTGCCACGCTGTGCATCGGCGGCGGTATGGGCGTTGCCACCATCGTGGAGCGGTAACCACACCCTGTACAAAACAGAAAACCCGTATTGACGGGCCACGCCAATCCCGCCCATCGGTTTTCCGGTGGGCGGGATGTGGCAAAGGCCCCAAATATCCCCTGCCCGTTGTTTTGGGAAACACAGACCCAATAAACCCCTGCGAGGAGGAATGCAAGATGCCCGTTGTCCTGTACGAGCGCCGCGAACAGATCGGCATACTGACGGTGAGCCGCCCGCAGGCATTGAACGCGCTGAACAGCGAGGTGGTGGCCGCATTGCACACGCGGCTGGACGAGATCGCCACTTCGGACATCCGCTGCCTCATCGTTACCGGCGAGGGCGAAAAATCCTTTGTTGCCGGTGCCGACATCGCCGAGATGAAAGACCTCTCGCCAAGCGAAGCGGCGGCCTTCAGCCGCGCCGGTGGCGAAGCCATGGCAAAGCTGGAAGCGCTGCCCATGCCCACCATCGCAGGCGTGAACGGTTTTGCGCTGGGCGGCGGGTGCGAGCTGGCCCTGGCCTGCGACATACGCATCGCCAGCGAAAAGGCGTCGTTCGGCCTGCCGGAGGTGGGTCTCGGCATCCTGCCCGGTTACGGCGGGGTGCAGCGCCTGGCCCGCGTGGCGGGCATCGCCAAGGCGAAAGAGCTGGCCTTCACAGCTGGCCGCATCAAGGCGGACGAGGCTTTCGCCATCGGCCTTGTGAACGCCGTCTGCCCGCCCGAGGAACTGATGGGCCGCTGCCTTGCCATGGCGGAGACCATCGCCGCCAACGCGCCGCTGGGTGTGCGGGGGGCAAAACAGGTGGCAAACGCGTCTGTGGGGCGCCCCCTTTCCGAGGCAAACGGCCTGGAAGCGGAGCCCTTCGCCCGCTGTTTCGGCACAAACGACCAGCGCATGGCCATGCGCGCCTTTGTGGAAAAAACAAAGCCGGAGCCCTTCACCGGCTTTTGAGATAGTGCTGACCCCTCTTCGTCCTGTCCTGTTCCAGATGCTCAAACCGTAGGTATCAACGCAATACTTTACATAACATTTTTAGGAGGATACACGTATGGTAATCGGTGTTGTCAGCCCGGGCACAATGGGTTCGGGCATTGCACAGGTGTTTGCACAGTGCGAAGGGTACGAGGTGAAGATCGGCCATTACGGTTCCACCGAGCGCGCCGCCCTGGGCAAGGACCGCGTGGCCAAAAACTTTGCCAAGATGGTGCAGAAAGAAAAGATGACCCAGGAGGAGATGGACAAGGCGTTGGCCCGCATCGACACCGGCCTGTACGACATCCTGGCCCCCTGCGACCTGGTCATCGAATCGGCACTGGAGAAGATGGAGACAAAGCTGGAGCTGTTCGGCAAGCTGCAGGGCATCTGCAAGGCAGATTGTATCTTCGCTTCCAACACCTCCGCCCTCTCGCTCACCGAGATGGCCGCCGGGCTTGACCGCACGGTGGTGGGCATGCACTTCTTCAACCCCGCGCCAGCCATGAAGCTGGTAGAGGTGGTCGCCGGCCTCACCACCCCCAAGGAGCTGGTGGAGAAAATCAAGGGCATCTGCGTGGACATCGGCAAAACGCCGGTGGAGGTACAGGAATCGCCCGGGTTCGTCGTGAATCGCATCCTCTTCCCCATGATCAACGAGGCCATCGGCATCTACGCCGAAGGCGTGGCGAGCGCCGAAGACATCGACACCGCCATGAAGCTGGGCGCCAACCACCCCATGGGCCCGCTGGCCCTGGCGGACCTCGTGGGCCTGGACATCTGCTACGAGATCATGAACACACTGTTCACCGAGTTTGGCGACCCCAAATACCGCCCCCATCCCCTGCTTGTAAAGATGGTGCGCGGCAAGAAGCTGGGCCGCAAAACGGGCAAAGGCTTCTACGAGTACAGCTGAGTGCAAAAAAGGCGCCCGGCGGGCATACCTGTCCGCCGGGCGTTCTTATCCAGTCGCTTTACGCCCTCTGCCCCGGCGGCCCGGTTCCCGACAAAATAGTCCCGTATTGACTTGACATTGCCTGTTGTGGGGGGTAAAATCGATTTAGTTAGACTTCTCAACATCTACTGCGAACCGGGAAGTCTTTCTTTTTATGGAAGGTTTGATATATTTTTAACGAATCAGGAGGGCCGGTATGGTTTTCAGGCTAACCGATGAGCAGATCCTGGCGCGCCAGCTGTTCCGCAACTTCGCCGAGACCGAGGTGGAGCCGCTGGCGGCCGAGATCGACGAGGAGGAGCGCTTTCCCCGTGAAACGGTGGACAAGCTGGCAAAATATGGTTTCCTTGGCATCCCCTTTGCCAGGGAGGATGGCGGCCAGGGCTGCGATACCCTGACCTACGCGCTGTGCGTGGAGGAGATTTCCCGCTGCTGCGCCACCACCGGGGCCATCGTCTCGGCGCACACCTCGCTGGGCAGCGAGCCCATCAACAAGTTCGGCACGCCGGAGCAGAAGGCGAAATACCTACAGCCGCTGGCCCGGGGTGAATCCTTGGGCGCCTTTGGCCTCACAGAGCCGGGCGCCGGGAGCGACGCGTCCGGCCAGCAGACCAAAGCCGTACTGCAGGGCGACAAGTACATCCTCAACGGCTCCAAGATCTTCATCACGAACGGGGGCGAGGCGGACGTTTACATCATCTTCGCCATGACCGACCCCAGCAAGAAAACGCGCGGCATCTCCACCTTCATCGTGGAAAAGGGCTTCCCCGGCTTTTCCATCGGCAAGAAGGAGCACAAGATGGGCATCCGCGGTTCGGCCACCACCGAGCTTGTGTTCGAGAACTGCGAGGTGCCGGCCGAGAACATGCTCTCACGCGAGGGCAAGGGCTTTTCCATCGCCATGGCCACGCTGGACGGCGGCCGCATCGGCATCGCGGCCCAGGCGCTGGGCATCGCGCAGGGTGCCTTCGACAAGGCCGTGGCCTACGTGAAGGAACGCAAGCAGTTCGGGCGCACCATCTCCAAGTTCCAGAACACGCAGTTCCGCCTGGCCGACATGCGCACCCGCATCGAGGCCGCGCGCCTCCTGGTGTACAACGCGGCCGTGGCCAAGGACACCACCGACCGCTACTCCGAGCCCTCCGCAATGGCAAAGCTGTTCGCCTCCGAGACGGCCATGGCCGTTACCACCGAGTGCCTGCAGCTGTACGGTGGCTACGGCTATACGCGCGATTACCCCATCGAGCGGATGATGCGCGACGCCAAGATCACCGAGATCTACGAGGGCACCAGCGAGGTGCAGCGTATGGTCATTGCCAACGCCGTGCTGAAATGAGGAGGGAGAGCGCATGAAACTGAAAGTGATCGTCTGCATAAAACAGGTGCCGGACACGAACGAGGTGCGCCTGAACCCCGAGACGGGCACCCTCATCCGCGACGGCGTGCCCAGCATCATCAACCCCGACGACAAGGCCGGCCTGGAGGCCGCCCTGCGCCTGAAAGACAAGCACGGCGCGCACGTCACGGTCATCTCGATGGGCCCGCCCCAGGCGGACGCCGCCCTGCGCGAGGCGCTGGCCATGGGCGCCGACGAAGCCGTGCTGGTAACCGACCGTGCCTTTGGCGGCGCCGACACCTGGGCCACCAGCTCCACGCTGGCCTCGGCCATCAAACACTACCCCTACGACCTCATCATCACCGGCCGCCAGGCCATCGACGGCGACACCGCGCAGGTGGGCCCGCAGATCGCCGAACACCTGGGACTCGCCAACATCAGCTACGCCGAGGCGCTGGAGCTGGACGGCGACCACATCCAGGTGAAGCGCCAGTACGAAGACCGCTACCACGTCATCCGCGCAAAGCTGCCCTGTCTCGTCACGGCGCTCAGCGAGCTGAACACCCCTCGCTACATGACGCCCGGCGGCATCGTGGATGCCTACCACAAGAAGAAGGTGAAGGAGCTGCACCGCAAGGACCTGGACGTGGCCGATTCGAACATCGGGCTGAAGGGGTCCCCCACGCGTGTGTTCCGCTCATTCACCAAAGAGCCGCGCGGCATGGGCACCGTCGTCTCGCTGGACCCTGCAGGCGCCGCCGATTGGCTGCTGGAACGCCTGCAGGACAAATTCATTATATAAGGAGGAACACGACATGGACAAGACAAAATACAGCGGCGTGTTCGTCTTTGTGGAACAGCTGGACGGCAAGATCAGCGCCGTGAGCTACGAACTGATCGGCAAGGCGAAAGACCTTGCCGCCGCGCGAAACACACAGGTGACGGCCGTTGCGCTGGGCGCGAACATCGCCAGCCTGCCTGCAAAGCTGGCCGCCTACGGCGCCGACCGCGTGGTGCTGGTGGACGACGAAGCCCTTGCCGTGTACATGACCGAGCCGTACGTGCGGACCCTCACCGAGGTCATCCAGCAGTACAAGCCGGAGATCGTGCTGTGCGGCGCCACGGCCATCGGGCGGGACATGGCCCCACGCGTGTCTGCCCGGGTGCACACCGGCCTCACGGCCGATTGCACAAAACTGGATATCCAGGAGGAAACTGGTGATTTGATGATGACCCGCCCCGCCTTTGGCGGCAACATCATGGCCACCATCCTCTGCCCCGAGCACCGCCCCCAGATGGCCACCGTGCGCCCCGGCGTCATGCAGCGCGTGGAAAAGCGCGAGGGCGCCAGCTGCCCGGTGGAACACCTCTCCGTAAAAAACCTTGCCGAGAGCAAAAATGTGGAGATCCTGGAGATCATCGAGAAGACCAGCACCCGCATGGACATCACAGAGGCCAAGGTGCTGGTGAGCGGCGGGCGCGGCATGGGCGGGCCGGACAACTTCACCATGTTGGAAGAACTTGCCGGTGTGCTGGGCGGCACGGTGTCCTCCTCGCGCGCCGCCGTGGACGCCGGCTGGATGCCCAAGGACAGGCAGGTGGGCCAGACGGGCAAGACCGTGCGTCCCAATCTTTATATCGCCTGCGGCATCTCGGGCGCCATCCAGCACCTGGCAGGCATGGAGGAGTCGGACGTCATCATCGCCATCAACAAGGACGAGAGCGCCCCCATCTTCGAGGTGGCGGACTACGGCGTGGTGGGCGACGTTTCCAAGATTGTGCCGCTGTTCACCGAGGCGGTGAAGAAGCACCTGGCCGAAAAGGCAAATACCTGAGGAGCGTCCCCTTTCCAAACCAGATGCAAAGCCCCCTCAGAAATCTCATATCAAAACCACAAACGGCGCTTCCCGGAAGGGAAGCGCAGTTTGTGTGCGCCCTCTTTGGCAAAAGACGCCTTTCAACGTTTTTTCGTCTTATCCCATGGCCAATTGGCCACATTTTCCGCCGGGTCATAGTCCGCCCCGGGCGGGAACTACGGCGGCCCGGTGGCCGAACGGCTGGCGTACTGGGGCTCGCCGAAGCCAACGATCTGCCCCGGGAACTGCCGCCGGTCAAAGGCGGAGCCGGGCGTGGGCGCTTCGGCCAGGTGCGAAATCCCCATCGGGCGGTGGCCCCAACCCTCTTTTTTGCGCTCCACTTCCTGCGCGGGACGTTCCTTGGGCGGTTCCGCCAGCTGCTCCTCCAGCGCGGCAATCAAGCGATCCAAGTCTCCCGCCAGCCGCTCCTGTTCCTCGTTGTTCAGGCAACCAAGCACGCTGTCCGCATCCGGCGCATGGGCGGCCATCTGCCCGGCCGCCGCGGTGCCCTCGGGCGTCAGCCGCACCACCATGCCCCGGCGGTCTATCTCGGAGGGTGTGCGGGTAATGTACTCCTTGTCTTCCAACTTGGCCAACAACTCCCCCAGCGACGGCCCCCGCATGCCCAATTGACGGCCCAGCTCCTTCTGGCTGACCTCCGGCTGGGCCTGCAGCAGGGCCAACACACGCCCCTGCCCCTTGTGTGGGCTGGCAAGCGGGCCGTAGCGGCGAAAGCGCCGGTTGTGGCTGCGCTGAGCCAACGTACTCAGGCGTTGCAACTTGTCCATCAGGTCCCGTTCGTCCACGTAAAAAACGCCTCCTTTCCCTGTCGTCTATCCTCTATGCAAAATTAAGAAGGTGCCTTTCTATCCTTATTATAAAGGCACCTTCTTAGTTCGTCAAGAATATTCTTGGGGAGAGCAGACTTTGGCAAGCATGCCGTTCACAGCAGCTTTTCGATGTCCTCTTCCATTGTTTCCGGCGTGCGGGTGGGCGCATAGCGCGCCACGACCTTGCCCTCCCGGTCAACGAGGAACTTCGTGAAGTTCCATTTGATCTCCCCGCCCAGGATCTTGTGTCCCAGCTCTTTTATCTTGTGCACGAATCCATTCAGCTCGGGGTCTTCCAGGTCTTCCTTCTGCTGCTCCACCAGGTAGACGTACAGCGGGGCGGCGTCGGGACCATTCACATCCACCTTGGCAAAACGGGGGAAGGTGGTGCCGTAGTTCAGCTTGCAGAACGAGTCGATCTCGTCGTCGCTGCCCGGTGCTTGACCAAAGAACTGGTTGCAGGGAAAGTCCAAAATCTCAAAACCCCTGTCCCTGTACTTTTGGTACAGTGCCTCCAGCCCGTCGTACTGCGGCGTGAAGCCGCAGCCCGTGGCCGTGTTCACAATGAGCAGCACCTTGCCCCAGTAGGTGCTCAGCGGCACCTCGGCGCCTTTGTTGTCCTTCACGGTAAAATCGTATACATTCATGCCGTCCGCCTCCTTGGGGTCTGGATACCCCTTCTCTTGCGCAGGTTTTGCGCGATGGTTGGCCGTACATTGCAACTATGCAATTTAACTGTATCGCCAGAGATGCGGGCGCGTCAAGCAAAATTGGGCGAAAAAACGCCGGCCGCACGAAAAGGGCGGCCGGCACGCAGCGAAAGTTGCCTTTCTGTATCCGTTATATCCACTCCAGCCGCACACTGCCGCTGCTGGCGCTCATGTCCACCTTGTACTGCGGCGTGGCGCCATAGCTACCGGTGGCCTCGTTGCCCTTTTCGTTGTAGCTCAGGCTGCCGCCCTCAGGCAGGTGCAGGCTGCCGCTTCCCGTGTGCGCTTTCAAGTTTAAATCGCTGCCGGCGGGCAACCACAGCTTGCAGCTTCCGCTGCTGGATTCCAGCGCAAGATCTCCGTCCAGCCCGCCGTCCAGGCGCAGCTTCACGCTGCCGCTGCGGGCCTGGGCGCTGCCGTGCCCGCTGCCGCCGTCCACGCTCACGCCCCCGCTGGAACTATCCAGCTCGAATGCGCCCTCTAGCCGCCCGATACGCACGCTGCCGCTTTTGGAGGTGGCAACGATCTGCGCCGCCGTCACACTGTCCATGTGCACGCCGCCGCTGGTGCTGTGGGCACTCACCGACGCGCCTTCCACACTGTCCACCCGAACGCTGCCGCTGGAGCTTTCCAGCGCCACGTCCCCGCCCGCGGCCAGCCGTATGGCAGACACGCCGCCACTGGTGGAAGCCAGGCGGATGCCCGCCTGTGCCTTCACACCGGCCACGCGCACACTGCCGCTGCTGGCCGTGGCATCCAGGCTGCCCAGCTCGAAATCCGCCTCGGTGCGCACGCTGCCGCTCTTGCTGGAGAGCTTCAGCTCCCCCGCCCAGGAGGCCGGCACGTAGAGGACGATCTACGAGCGAAAACTCAAAAAACCGAACGAGATCAGCGGACGTTTGCCGCCCTGGATATCCAACCGGCCGCTCTCTTGAGTGACCACGGCCAGCATGTCCGCATCCCGGCTGCTCATGTACTCTTCCAGCACCACCTCGCCGCCGTCCGACGCCATCAGCGTGATGCTGTCCGACGAATAGGCCGCCGACACCTCACTAAGCTGGGACGCGCTGTACGCCTGGCGGTTTACCAGCTGCATACCCGTCCCAAACCACGTTCCCGGCCCCGGCAGCACCCCGGCCAGACCCAGGCCCAGCACCACAATCAGCGCCACCACCACCGCCGAAACACCACATATCATTGCAATGACTACTTTTTTCATTCGAATGAATCATTCCTTTCAAAGGCACAAAACCTGTAGTTTGAATAGAAACTTTTCAACTACATCTCCTTCAGTTTGAAGAACAGGGTGACAAGGCTCTCCACACAAAGCGCGACCGGGAAGATGATCCAGGTAATCCACCAGGCAAAGGTGAGGAAGCTGACCGCCAGATACACCACCACCGCCAGCGTCCACAACAACAGCGAGATAGACCTGCGCACCGCGCGCGCCTTTTCGGCGTTGCGGCTCCATTGCTTGAAATTTTCCACCACGCTCTCGTCATTCTTCTGGTATTTGGGCCACCGGTGGGCGCTGTACACCAGCATGCAGGTGGGCACGATGCAGACAAGCCCCGCCACGATGAGACCCAGCAGAATAGCTGGCTCCCAGGCATAGGCGCCGACGAACGCTCCCACCAGGAAAACCACCCCGGCAAAGATATACAGCCCGATGGCAACGGTGGTGACGACCGCCGAATTACGGCGGCGCTGTGCTTCCCAGGCGCTGCCCAGTACGCCGTCCCCTTCGGGCAGCGAGGCAATCAACTCGTCCACGTTGCCAATGCTGCCCAGCACCTGTTGCACGGCGGCATCCGATTCGCTGCCACCCTTCACAAGGTCCTGGTAGCGGTCCATACAGTTGGCCAGCAGCTCCTCCTGCAGTTCCAAAGCAGCACGCGTCTGCGGTGCGCCCGCAAACAGCCTGTCCAGCTCCTGCCGTATCTTCACTCTCGCCTCATCCACAATGGGTTCCCCCTTAAAATAGCTGTTATCCTGTTTTGCACAGATACAAAATCACTCACCCAGCAGCTTGTCCAGTATCTCTTTGCTCTGCGCCCACTCCTGCTTGTTGCGCTCGCAGGCGTCGCGCCCCTCGGGTGTGATGCTATAGTAACGCCGCCGCGCCCCCACGTTCTCGTTGCCCCAGTAGCTGGCGATCAGTCCTCCGTCCTCCAGCCGGCGGAAGGCGGTGTACAGGGTGGCCTCCTTCAGTTCAAAACGCCCGTCGGTGGCTGTTTGGATGTCCTTGTTGATCTGGTAACCATAGCTGTCTCCCCGGCTCAGGTACGCCAGGATGATGGCCTCGGTCCATCCGCGTATCAGCTCAAACGTCAACGACACGGCCCTCTCCCCTTTCTCCTCGCTTCTTTCTCGCCTGTTTCGTCTGTATTGTATCGCGATATACCTCATCTGTCAATGTATTTCTTCAAGCGTTATATTTTGCAAAATGAAATTCCCCAAACAAAAAATCCGCAAAAGCAATTTGCTTTCGCGGATTTTTTGGAGCTTCTAAGCAGATTCGAACTGCTGACCTCATCCTTACCAAGGATGCGCTCTGCCACCTGAGCTATAGAAGCATACGGACAATTGAAAAAGTGGCGACCCGGATGGGACTTGAACCCACGGCCTCTAGCGTGACAGGCTAGCGTTCTAACCAACTGAACTACCGGGCCAAAATGTGCTGCGCGGCCTATGGCGAGCGCGCTTCGCAACATTACATAATTTACCATAGACAACCCGAATTGTCAATTGCTTCCGGGCATGCCAGCAAAATTTGAACAGTTTGCGGCTATCGCCCGCACATGCAGGCGGCGCATCCCTCTCCCATGTACAAAACTTCGCGTGCCGGAACAACTTTGATACGTTTTGAATGTATACTGCATGTATGGAAAAGAAACGTTTGGGATGGATCCTTCTGTTCATTGTGGCTTTGGGGCTGCTGGCCGCCTGCGTTCAGGCGGGAGCAGCCGTTTCGGGCAGCCCGGCAGACATCTCTTCCACGCCGCCGGCCGCCGGTCCGTCCTCTTCCGCCAAAACCAGCGCCAGGCAGGGTGGGGGCTCCAAACCAGGCGGCACGCAAACGATACCCTCCTGTTTTTTTGACGAGCTGGCCGCCAAGGCCGTTGCCGAACTTACGCTGCCGCCCCACGCGGACGATTGGACAAAGGTGCGGGCCGCCTACGTGTACGTCGTCTCCCGCACCTGGTACATCCCGTTCGACGACCCCACTCTCAGCGCCAGCTGGCAATACCTGGACAGGTGCGGCCACGCGCCCACCCCCTACCAGGTGATGGCCACCAGCCCGCTTTTATACGGCATCGGCAGCTGCGAGAACTACGCCTGCGCCCTGATGCTGCTGCTTGACCATATGGGGTTCGAAACACTGTATGTACCCGGCACTACCTACTCGGTGGAGGGGGCAATGGTGGAGCACGCCTGGGCGATGGTGCGCATCGAGGGCAACTGGTACCACATCGACCCCCAACTGGAGGACAACGTCTCCCAGGGGATGCTGCAGTATAAATATTACCTGAAAAGCGACGCGGAGTTCTCCGCCCATCACACATGGGCCAGCCTGCTTGCCCAACCCACGGAGTATGACCTCTCCCTGCCCGACTGTCCCGAAACCACCCTGCCGCCGCCCAGCGAGACGCTGGTGAAAAAACCGGAGCCCGCCCTTCCCCAGGCTGTCGCCGCCGCCGAAGCCCTGCGGGAATCCAGGGGCGAGGCCGTGGGCGTACCGCCCGCCGACACGCTGCCGCCCTTCCCCGAGGTGTAAAATGGCACGAAAAAAGCCCAGCCAAAGCTGGGCTTTTTTACATGGCAGGGGCAGAAGGATTTGAACCCTCGGCACGCGGTTTTGGAGACCGCTGCTCTACCAACTGAGCTATACCCCTACAAAAGGCGCCTCCGCAGGGCAAAACACCTGTGGAGCGCTTTACTATGATACCCCAGCGCCGCCTGTTTTGTCAAGGCGCAATCCAGCAGGCGCGCGGGGCCTCTGCCCCCCTCCCGCGCGTTTCGGGTCGAACGCATCCGGTTGCGTTCCCGCCAGGTGTTTGTTAAAATAAGATATGATACTACAGATACTGCTATGGGCATTGGCCGTGCTGCTGCTGGCCAACAGCATCCTCGTCACCCTGCGCACAAAATACAACGCCGGCACTACGGTGTTGTGGGTCGTAAGCGGCATCGCGCTGGTTTTGGCGCTGTTCTTTCCCCTGCTGGGTGGTTTCTTTACCGCGCTGTGGCAGACGCCCGCCGGACAGGTGCTGCTCATCGTCGCGCTGGCCGGATGCGCTATCTACGTGGGGCTCATGTTGTTTTTGGGCCTGGCCGGCTTACGCGGCCGCGCAAAAGGCGACGAGAGGGCGTTTATCGTACTGGGCTGCGGCTTGCGCGGCGAAGAGGTGAGCGACCTTCTGCGCCGCCGGCTGCAAAAGGCAGTGCGGCTGTACCGGCAGAACCCCGCCGCCCTCATCGTTGTCACGGGCGGGCAGGGCCAGCGCGAGGTCATACCCGAGGCGGTCGCCATGCGGCGCTGGCTGCTGGCACAGGGTGTGCCGCCGGAAAGCATCCTTGTGGAGGACGAGAGCGAGACCACCCGCCAGAACCTCATCTACACCCAACCGCTGCTGATCGGGCGCGGCATCGCACCAAGCGACCCCGTCGTCGTCGTCACAAACACCTTCCATTGCTACCGCGCGGGCTGGAATGCTCGACGCTGCGGATACACCAGCGCCCGCACCGTGCCCGCCCGCATGAACGCCACCACCTTTCTGCAGAACTACTTCCGCGAGGTGCTGGCCATGCTGAAAACCTGGGCCACCGGGCGCGATGGGTAAAGCCTCCGCATAAACCCGGTAAACCAGCGCTATGCCACCCGCACCCACCTGAAAGGAGCTCCTTATGCTGATACGCGATTTCACACAGGACGACAAGGCCGCCATCCTGCAGATGGCTGAAAATTTCTACGACTCCACAAGCGTCTTGCACCGCATCCCCATCGAAAACTTTGCCGCCGCTTACGACGAGATGTGCTGCGGCGGCACCGGCCGTCTGCGGGGCCTGGCCATCGAGCAGGGCAGCGCCGTGGCTGGCTACTGCCTGCTCTCCTTCAGCTACTCCACCGAGGCCGGCGGCCCGGTGGTGCAGGTAGAGGAGGTGTACATCGAAGACGCCTTCCGTGGCCTGGGCTTTGGCACCGACCTGTTCGACTGGCTGCGTGACGAATACCGCGAAAAGGCTGCCCGCCTGCGGCTGGAGGTGGCCCCCGGCAACACGCGCGCCATCGCGCTGTACGAGCGGCTTGGCTTTGAAAAACTGCCCTATGTGCAGATGGTTTTGGAGGCGTTTTAAACACACATGCAAACACAGCAAAAACGGCCGTCACTCACCCGGATGATGGCCGGGTACTATCGCCCGCACATGGCGCTGTTCCTGGCCGACCTGGCAGCCGCCTTCCTGCTGGCCGTGTGCGATCTGTTCTACCCCATGCTCACCCGTTCCATCATCAATGAATATGTGCCCGGCCGCGCACTGCAGCCACTCATCATCTCGCTGTGCGTGCTGGCGGGCATCTTCGTGTTCAAGTACGCGCTCAACTATTTCGTCCTCTCCTGGGGGCACATCATGGGCACCCGCATGCAGGCCGACATGCGGCGCGATTTGTTCCGCCACATGCAGCGGCTGCCCTTTTCCTACTTTGACGAGAACCGCACCGGAAGCCTGATGAGCCGCATCGTGAACGACCTGATGGAGATATCGGAACTGGCCCACCACGGCCCGGAAGACCTGTTCATCTCGGTGGTGTCCTTTGTGGGGGCGTTCATCCTCCTGGGGCGCATCAACCTGCCCCTCACCTGTATCATCTTCGCCTTCCTGCCCATCATCATCTTGTTCAACGTGCTCATGCGCGGGCGCATGCAGCGCGCGTTCACCCGCCGGCGGGAGACCACCGCCGCCATCAACGCCGAGATCGAGAACAGCCTGTCCGGCATCCGGGTGGCCAAAGCGTTCGTGAACGCCGAGTACGAAGAGGAGAAGTTCGGCGCGCGCACCGGCGAATTTGTGGAGGCCAGCTCTACCGCCTACCGCGTGATGGCCAGCTACTACGCCGGCATGAACCTCTGCCTCGACATCCTCACGCTCGTGTCGCTGGCCGCTTCCGCGCTCTTCTTCTTCACCGGCCGCATCAACATGGGCGACTTTGCCGCCTTCCTGCTCTACATCGGCATGTTCACCCAGCCCATCCGGCGGCTGAACCAGTTCGTGGAGCAGTTCCAGGACGGCATGTCCGGCTTCCGCCGCTTTGCCGAGGTGATGGACATGCCGCCGGAGGACAACCCGGACAACCCCCTGCTGCCCAAGGTGCTGCGCGGGCAGATCGACTTCAATGACGTCACCTTCACCTATGGCGAGGCCGGGTCGGTGCTCTCCCACATCGACCTGCACATCCCCGCCGGCAAGACCGTCGCGCTTGTGGGCCCCTCGGGCGGCGGCAAAACCACCCTCTGCCACCTCATCCCCCGCTTTTACACGCCCCAAGAGGGCAGCATCACGCTGGACGGGGTGGACGTGAACGACTTCGACTACATCGAGCTGCGCCGCAGCGTGGGCATCGTGCAGCAGGACGTGTTCATCTTCGCCGGCACCATCAAGGAGAATATCGCCTACGGCCGGCTGGGCGCCTCCGACACAGAGATCATCGGGGCGGCCAAGCGCGCCGGCCTGCACGATTTTGTGGCCAACCTGCCCGACGGCTACGATACGAACATCGGCGAGCGTGGCACCAAGATGAGCGGCGGCCAGAAGCAGCGCATCTCCATCGCCCGGGTGTTTCTGAAAGACCCGCCCATCCTCATTCTGGACGAAGCCACCAGCGCACTGGACAACATCACGGAACTGGCCATCCAGCACGCGTTCGACGAACTGGCCAAAGACCGCACCACGCTTGTGGTGGCGCACCGGCTGTCCACCGTGAAGAACGCCGACGAGATCGTCGTACTTACCGACAGCGGCATCGAAGAGCAGGGCAGCCACGCCCAGCTGATGCAGCGCGGCGGTGTATACAAAACGCTGTACGACGTACAGTTCGCGGGGCTGGAGTGAGCGCCGGCCGCCTTTAGGAAAACCCTTGGTACAAAAAAGAACCGGCCCTTAGGATGGGCCGGTTTGTCTGTTTAGCCAAGCGCTCCTCACGCCACCTGCTGGGACTCCGGCGTTTGGGCGGCCGCCTCCGCGGGCGTTTGCTCGGGCGCCGGGGCCAACGCCTCCTGCACCACGCCGCCCCGGTCGGCTGCGGCGCTAAACAACAGAAAACAAACCATTGCGGCGGTGAGTACAAGTGTGAAACCGATATAAAACATACAGGCAGCCTCCTTCGGCGGTCGTTTGGGTGATTGGGTGGTGTGGAAAAGTCTCTCTGCCCATAAAACGAACCATGGAAGGAAAAATGTTCAAAACCGGCTATTTATTTTGCAAAAAATCTCTTCCTGGCCGGTGGGAAGCCCACGCACAGCTTGCCCGCCTACCGTTCGCGCCGATATTATGGCCATCCCCTCATATGCACCCTCACCCGCGCCCCACGCCCAGCATGGCGGGCAGCAGACTCTCGCCCTGGTAAGAGACAGGCAGGCCGAAATAATCAGCCACCGTGTTGGCTACGCAGCTAAAACAAAGCTTTGTCCCTTGGCTGCCCGGGTGCACGGCGGGGCCGGCGGCCAGCAGCGGCACGTCTTCGCGGCTGTGGTCAGTGGAGGGGGTGCCGGGGTCGCAGCCATGGTCGGCCGTGATGAGCAGCAGATCCCCCTCGCGCAAACGGGGCAGAAAGGCGTCCAGCCATGCGTCGAAACGGGAGAGCGCCGCCGCATATCCGTCCACGTCGTTTCGGTGGCCGTACAGCATGTCAAAATCCACCAGGTTCACAAAACACAGCCCGTCGAACGCCTCCTCCGCAAGGGCCAGCGTCTTTTGCATGCCGTCATCGTTGCCGGTCGTTTTAACGGCCCGGGTGACGCCCCGTCCAGCGAAAATGTCGTTTATCTTGCCCACGGCGACGACCTCCCGCCCGCTTTGTGCCAGCGCGTCCAACACGGTGGGTGCGGGCGGCGGCAGCGAGTAGTCGTGCCTGTTGGCCGTGCGGGCAAAATCGACCGGGCTGCCGCCCACAAATGGCCGCGCGATGACCCGCCCCACCCCCCACGCCCCGGTGAGCAGGGCGCGGGCATCCTCACACCACGCGTACAACTGCGCAAGGCCCACAAGCTCCTCGTGCGCGGCAATCTGGAAAACCGAGTCGGCGCTGGTCTACACGATAGGCCAGCCGGTGCGCAGGTGTTCCTCGCCAAAGTCCCTGATGACCTTCGTGCCCGAATAGGGCATGTGGCAGAGGCTGCCCCGGCCGATGCTCGCTTCAAACGCGGCGATCATGTCGGCGGGAAAGCCGTCCGGGAAGGTGGGCAGCGGCGCCTCGCTCACAATGCCCGCCAACTCCCAATGGCCGATGGTGGTGTCCTTGCCGGCGCTCACCTCGCGCAGCCTACAGTAATTTCCCTTCGGGAAATTACTGTTGCAGCCCTTTTGGCTGACGGTTGCCACCAGGCCCTCCAGCCCGTCGATGCAAAACAGGCCCAGCCTTTGCAGGTTGGGCAGGTGCAGCGCGGGGCTTTTGGCAAGAGTGCCCAGCGTGAAGCTGCCTTCATCGCCGTAGGCCGCGGCGTCGGGTGCTCCGCCAATGCCCAGGCTGTCCAGAACAACCAGAAACACGCGTTTGCGCAAGCGGTTCCCTCCAATCAAATTGATATTTTTTTAACATTCCGCCCAAATCGCCTTGCAGTTTCGCACGCAGCGGCCTATACTTAGAAATGGCTCTGACCGGTATGGATCGCGAGGCAAGCCGCGCGTCCCGCGCGCCTTCGGCCCGCGATACGCCACCCCAAGGGGCGGTGTCTCAAACCTGTTGTTGCTTCGCAAGAAAAAAGCAGGAGGCCCCCATGCGAAAAACGAAGATCGTCTGCACACTTGGCCCCGCCACCGACGCCAAGGGCGTGCTGCGCGAGATGGTGGAAGCCGGCATGAACGTGGCCCGGTTCAACTTCTCGCACGGTACCCACCACGAGCACAAGGCCCGGCTGGAAACGCTTGCCACCCTGCGCGAAGAGCTGGGCGTGCCGGTAGCTTCCCTGTTGGACACCCGCGGCCCAGAGATCCGCCTGGGCAATTTCAAGGGAGGCGGAGTGGATCTGTCCGTTGGCCAGCGCTTCGTGCTCACCCCGCGTGAGGTGGAGGGTGATGAAACCACCTCCACCGTCAGCTTCAAAAACCTGTGGCAGGACGTCACCGTCTCCTCGCGCATCCTGTTCGACGACGGCAAGATCGAACTGGCCGTAGTGGAGATTCGCGGCGAAGACATCCTGTGTGAGGTGCTGAACAGCGGCCGCATCACAGACCACAAAGGCGTGAACGCCCCGGGCGTGCACCTTTCCATGCCCTACCTCTCGCCCGCCGACCGCTCCGACCTTTTATTCGGCATCGCAAACGGATTCGACTTCATCGCCGCCTCGTTCACCCGCTCGGCCCGGGACGTGGAGGAGATACGCCAGCTGCTGGACGAGGGCGGCGGCGAAGACATCAAGATCATCGCCAAGATCGAGAACCAGGAGGGCGTGTCCAACATCGACGAGATCCTCTCGGCGGCCGACGGCATCATGATCGCCCGCGGCGACATGGGCGTAGAGATCGACTTTACAGAGATCCCCATCTTACAAAAAAAGCTCATCGAAAAGTGCTACCGCTCGGGCCGCCCAGCCATCACCGCCACCCAGATGCTGGAGAGCATGATCCAGAACCCGCGGCCCACCCGGGCCGAGATCACGGACGTTGCCAACGCCATCTACGACGGCACCTCGGCCATCATGCTGAGCGGCGAGACCGCCGCCGGCAAATACCCGGTGCAGGCCGTGCGCACCATGGCGGCCATCGCCCAGCGCACCGAGGAGGAGATTGCCGTGCACGACCAATCCTCCCGCCGCCGCCGGGCGGACGATGCACACCTGACCGTGGCCGGCGCCGTGGCCCACGCCACCTGCACCACCGCATACGACACCGGCGCCGCGGCCATCCTCACCGTCACACACGGGGGCGAAACGGCCCGCATGCTCAGCCGCTACCGGCCTCCCACCCCCATCATCGCCTGCGTGATGAGCGAGCGGGTGTACCGGCAGCTGGCCCTCTCCTGGGGCATCATACCCATCACCATGCCCTACGCCCACAACACCGACGAACTCATCGCCTTGAGCGTGGAGGCCGCCCAGAACGCAGGCGCCGTGCACGATGGTGACCTGCTGGTCATCACGGCCGGGGTGCCCGTGGGCGTGTCCGGCACCACCAACATGCTCAAGGTACACCTGGTGGGCGACGCGCTGGTAACCGGCGTAGGCGTGGGCAACCAGAACGCCGTGGGCCGCGTATGCATCATTGCCGACACCGGCGACCTCGCCCATTTCAAGCACGGTGACGTGCTGGTGACGGGCGCCACCACCAACACAATGCTCTCCGCCATGAAGGAAGCCGCCGCCATCATCACTGAGGACGGCGGCATGGGCAGCCACGCGGCCATCGTGGGGCTCACACTGGAGAAACCGGTGGTCGTGGGCGCCGTGGGCGCCACCACCAAGCTGTCCGATGGACTGATGGTGACCGTGGACTCCCAGCGCGGTATCGTGCGGGAGCTGCCCGAATAGGGCGGGCTTCCGCCACCATTAAAAAATTGTTTCACATAAGAAAAGCGATTAGAAAAACGCATCCACCCCGGCCGGGAAGCTCCCCGCCGGGGTCTTGCTTTGTTGGGTTACCCAAACATCTTGAGCCGTTCCTCCAGCGGCAGGAACTCCTTCTCCTTCGCCGGCGCCGTGATGCCGCCAAATGGCATCTGGGCCAGAAGCAGCCAGCTTTCGGGCAGGCCCCATTCGGCCCGCACGCCCTCGTCGATGAGCGGATTGTAGTGCTGTAGCGAGGCGCCAACGCCCTGTTCGGCCAGTGCCGTCCACACGGCGAATTGCAGCATGCCGCACTGCTGCAGCGCCCACAGCGGGAAGTGCTGCTCGTATAACGGGTTCTCCGCGCGGTAGCGCTCGGTCACCTCCGTGTCATTGAAATACAGCAGGGTGCCGTGGCCGGCCGCAAAACCGGCGATCTTTTGTTCGGTGCGCTCAAAACCGGCGGGCGGGGCCACCTTGCGCAGTTCGTCCAGCGTCATTCGCCACAGCTTCTGGTTGTCCTCGCCCCGCAAAAGCACCACGCGGGTGCCCTGCATGTTGAAGGCCGTGGGCATGTTCAGGATGATCTCGCCCAGCAGCCCGTCCAGCTGCGCGTCCGAAAGGGGCATCTCCCCCGCAATGCCGTAGATGCTGCGTCGTTTGTGCAGCGCCGCCATAAATCCGCTCTCCATCTTTTGCATCCTCCCATCTCTTTGCCCTGCTTGCGGCGCGCCCGACAGGCGCACCTGTCTATATCCTTCTTATCCGATTGTACCACATTCTGCGGCGGGGACAGCGCCTGTTTTTGGCAAAATCTGTCGAAACTGGGCTTGACATCACGTGCGAGGGGGGGTATACTAAGATTGATGATTAAACAATGATTTAATCGTTTAATTTATACGAGAGGACACCCACCATGAAAAAGACGCTCAAACTGGAAGATTTAGACTGCGCCGCCTGCGCCGCCAAGATGGAAGACGCCGTCGGCCGCCTGCCCGGCGTCATCTTCGCTTCTATCAACTTCATGCGGCAGGAGCTGGTGCTGGAAGCCCCCGACGACGCCTTTGACGAGACGGTGAAAAAAGCGCAGAAGGCCATGCGCCGCATCGAGCCCGACGTGGCTATCCTGCGGCCATGAGGGGCGCCATGACACGCAAACAAACCCGCACGCTGGTGCGTATCCTGGTCGCGGTCGCGCTGTATGTTGTGGCGCTGCTGCTGCCGCTGGAAGGAGCGGCCTCCTTCGCCGCCTTCCTTATCGTGTACGCCGTCATCGGCTGGGACATCCTCTACCGGGCAGTGCGGGGTATCCTGCACGGCCAGGTGTTCGACGAAAACTTCCTCATGTGCGTGGCCACCATTGGGGCGCTTGCTCTGGGCGACGCACGCGAAGCCGTGGCCGTCATGTTGTTCTACCAGGTGGGCGAATGGTTCCAGGGCTACGCCGTGGGCCGTTCCCGCCGCTCCATCGCCGGCCTGATGGACATCCGGCCCGACCACGCAAACCTCCTGGACGAAAGCGGCAACGCCGTGGAGGTGGAGCCGGAAAACGTGAACGCCGGCGCTTTCATTTTGGTGAAGCCGGGCGAGCGCATCCCGCTGGACGGCATCGTCACCTCCGGCGCCTCGGCACTGGACCAGAGCGCCCTCACCGGCGAATCGCTGCCGCGCGACGTGGCGGCGGGCAGCGAGGTGACCAGCGGCTGCATCAACCTCACCGGCGCGCTCACCGTGCGCGTGCTGCGCCCGTATGGCGAGTCCACCGTGGCGCGCATCCTGGAACTTGTAGAGCATTCTAGCGCGCGCAAAAGCCAGACCGAGCAGTTCATCACCCGCTTTGCCCGCTGGTACACGCCCGCCGTTTGCGTGGCCGCGCTGGCACTGGCGCTGCTGCCGCCATTGCTCACCGGGCAGCCCTTTGGCGTGTGGGTGTACCGGGCGCTCACCTTCCTCGTCATCTCCTGCCCCTGCGCGTTGGTCATCTCCATCCCGCTCAGCTTCTTTGGCGGCATTGGCGGCGCTTCGCGCATCGGTGTGCTGGTAAAGGGCGGCAACTATCTCGAGGCGCTCGCCCGTACAGACCGGGTGGTGTTCGACAAGACCGGCACACTCACACAGGGGCGGTTTTCGGTCAGCCGTGTGCTGCCCGCCCCCGGTGTGGATGAACAGGATCTTTTGGAGGCCGCGGCCTGCGCCGAGAGCTACTCCACCCATCCCATCGCCCAATCCATCCGCGCCGCCTGGCCCGAAGAACTGGACCTCGCGCGCCTGTCCGGCGTGGAGGAGCTTGCCGGCCACGGCGTGCGCGCGTACCTAGACGGGCTGCCCGTGTTGGCGGGCAACGCCCTGCTGATGGAACAAAATGGCATCGACGTGGAGGGGCTCGCCCCCCGCGCGAACAGCGCCGTGCTGGGCAGCGCCGCCGGCGACGGCTGGCAGGCGGACCTCCTCCCGGCCGGAACTGCTTCGGGCGCAGACCCCGCCGGGGCCACCACCGTGTATGTAGCGCGTGACGGCCGACTGCTGGGCGCCGTACAGGTGGCGGACACTCTGCGTCCGGACGCCGCGGCGGCCATTGCCGGGCTGCGCGCAGCCGGCGTGCGCCGGTGCGTCATGCTCACCGGCGACAACGAGGCCGCCGCCCGCAAGGTGGGCGCCCAACTGGGGCTGGACGACGTATACGCCGGCCTGCTGCCGCAGGACAAGGTGGCGCAGGTGGAGCGCATGCTGGCCGAAGACGACGGCAAGAGCAAGGGCAAGCTGGCTTTTGTGGGCGACGGCGTAAACGACGCGCCGGTGCTAGCCCGGGCCGACGTGGGCATCGCCATGGGCGGCCTCGGGTCTGACGCCGCCATCGAGGCCGCCGACGTGGTCATCATGACCGACGAGCCCGCCAAACTGCCCACCGCCATCCGCATCGCCCGCAAAACGCAGCGCATCGTGTGGCAGAACATCGTTCTGGCGCTGGGCATCAAGGGCATCGTGCTGGTACTGGGCGCGCTGGGGTTTGCCTCCATGTGGGCGGCGGTGTTCGCCGACGTGGGCGTGGCTGTGCTGGCCATCCTGAACGCCATGCGCATGCTGCTTCCACTCGCCCCTGTTTCCACGCCCCCCGCGCGGCCGGCCGGCGCCACGGCGCCGGCGCGGGACGGCCTGTAGCCACACCCGTTTTCCATCACACCACAAAAAGGAGCCGCCCCAAGGGCGGCTCCTTTGCCTATCGTGCATTTGTTCAATCCATTGCTCCCCCGAACAATTTGAAAATGCAAGCCTAGACCATCGTACTTACGCTTCGTCGGACGGCTTCTCCTCCGGCGCGGAAACGGCGGTATTGCTGCCATTCTTCCCCTTGGCCTTGTTGATCCCATCGAATACATAGCCGATTCCGACAAGCACGATCATCAGGATAGTCAGGTAAATTGCTACCCAGGTATTGTCGCCCATAATGAACCTCCTTTACAAACCGGCGGGCTGGTTACCACCACTGGCCCGGATGTCCTATTTTGAAAATCAGATAGATGATGGCAGTGAAGATCATGGTCATCAGCAGCTGCGCACCAAT
>JAVBQQ010000039.1:0-14099 GCA_031548875.1 Oscillospiraceae bacterium | reverse complement strand
GGATGAGATCCTCAACCAGATGGCCAAGTTCACCTATATGGTGGGGGGCCAGGCCACCCTGCCCATCCTGGTGCGCGCCCAGGGCGGCGGGGGCATCAGCGCGGCCGCCCAGCATTCCCAAAGCCTGGAGGCCTTCTTCACCCACATCCCCGGGCTCAAGGTGGTGGCTGCCGCCACCCCCGCCGACGTCAAAGGTCTCATCGCTTCCGGCGTGCGGGACGACAACCCGGTCATCCTCATCGAGCACAAGCGGCTGGGCGCGCTGGAGGGCGAGGTGCCCGAAGGAGAATATCTCGTCCCCATCGGCAGGGCCAACCTGCTGCGGGAAGGCGGCGACGTGACCATCGTGTCCTGGAGCGCCATGGTGCACACCTGCATGGGCGCGGCCGCCCTGCTGGAGGCCGAAGGCATCGGCGCCGAGGTGATCGACCTGCGCAGCCTGGTGCCGCTTGACAAAGAAACCATCTTCCGCTCGCTGGACAAGACCGGCCGCCTGGTCATCGCTCATGAGGCCATCGGCCAGGGCGGCTACGGCGCCGAGATTGCGGCACTGGTTGCGGACGAGTGCTTCGACATGCTGGATGCCCCCATCAAACGTGTGGCCGCCCCCTTCACCCACTGCCCCTTCAGCCCTGAGCTGGAAAGGGCCTACATCCCCGACGAAGCCAGCATCATCGCGGCGGTAAAGGAGTTGTTCTGATGGCCCGGGAGATCCTCATGCCAAAGCTCGGCCTCACTATGACGTCCGGCCTGATCACGAGATGGCTTAAAGACGAGGGGGACCCGGTGCAGGCCGGCGAACCCCTGCTCGAGATCGAGACCGAAAAGCTGACCAACACCGTGGAGAGCCCGGGTGAGGGCGTCCTTCTGGCCAGGCTGGGCCGGGAGGGCGAAAGCTACCCCGTGGCCGGTGTGATCGGCTATGTCGGCCGGCCCGGGGAGGATATCCCGACCGGCGGCGCGCCGCTCGCCGAAGCCGCACCGACCCAGGAAGCGCCCACACTGGCGGCAGCGCCCGCGGAGACCCTGCAACTTTCGTCTTCTGATCTCTCCGCATCAAACGCCCAGAATGCCAAAAAGCGCCGGCAGGCCGTCTCCCCCCTCGCCCGCAAGCTGGCCGCCCAACTGGGGGTGGACTATGCCGCCCTTGCGGGAACAGGCCCCGGCGGACGGGTCGTCAAGGCCGACATCCTCGGGGCGGCCAGCGCTCCGGCTGCCGCCCCCGCAGTTCCACAGACGCCCGCCCACCCACAAGAGGGCCTGCGGGTATTGGAAGTCATCCCCTATGCCGGCATGCGCCGGGCCATCGGCGACAACATGTCGCTCTCCGCGTCCACCGCGCCCCACGTCACCCATCATGTCCGCGTGGATGCGGGGGAACTGCTCGCCCTGCGCAAAACAGTGAACAGCAGCCTTCCGGAAGGCGAGCGGGTGTCGGTGACCGACCTGCTCATAAAACTGGTGGCCTCCTCACTCGCCCGCATGCCGGTCGTCAACGCCGCCCTGCTGGGCGGGGAGATCCACTGCTATGGGGATGTCAACATCGCCCTGGCCGTTGCCCTTCCGCGGGGGCTGGTGGTCCCGGTCATCCGCAATGCGGACAAAAAAAGCCTGTTGACCGTGAGCGCCGAGGCGCGCTCCCTCATCGCCGGCGCGCGGGAAGGACGGCTTTCCCCCGACGACTTCGCGGGCGGCACCTTTACCCTCTCCAACCTGGGCGGCTATGGTTCGGTGGACTTTTTCACCCCCATCATCAACCCGCCCCAGGCGGCCATCCTGGGGGTGGGCCGCACGGTGGATACCGTGGTGCCACTGGACGGCCAGCCTGTCATCCGCCCCATGATGGGTCTCTCCCTTTCTTACGACCACCGTGTCATAGATGGCGCCACGGCGGCGGAATTCGCCCGGCTGCTGATAGATCTGATGAAAAAACCCGTGCTGGCGCTGGCCTAGGCCCGCTCCAGAGCAATCCTGCGAACCACCGCACAGGAGGCTTGCCATGTTTTCATTCGAAGGAAAAAACATCGTGGTGTTCGGCGCCGGTTCTGGCCTTGGGCGGGGCGTTGCCACCGAATACGCCCGGGCCGGGGGCAACGTGTGGATGGGCGATTACGCCGAGACGGGTGGCCGCGAGACGCTGGAAGCCCTCTCCACACTGGGGCACAAAGCAGGTTTCACCCGGGCCGACATCTCAAAACCCGAGGACGTGGACCGCCTGTACGAGGACGCCGTCTCCGCCCTGGGTTCGGTCGACGTCATCGCCAACTGTGCGGGCACCTTCCTGGACAAGCATTTCTTTGAGGCTACCCCCGGGGAGATCGAGCGCTCACTGTCCGTCAACCTGCTGGGGGTCATCCTCTCCTGTCAGGCGGGCATGGCCCGCATGGTGCGCCAAGGAAACGGCGGCGCCGTGGTCAACCTCTCCTCTGTGGGGGGGCGCCGGGGGGACAAACCCTTCCCCTACTACGCGGTGGGCAAAAGCGCGATCATCAACTTCACCCAGTCTGCGGCGCTGAACGGCGCGCCCCACGGCATCCGGGTCAACTGCGTTTGCCCGGGGATGATCCGCACCCCCATGTGGGACACCATCCTGCGGGCGGAGTTCGGCGACGACACCGGCCGGGACGACGAACTGTTCGAGGAGGTCGTCCAGCAGCGCGTTCCCCTGGGCCGCCCCCAGACCCCGCAGGAGATTGCCTGGGCTGTCCTCTTCCTCTCCTCCCCCTACGCCGCCAGCATCACCGGCCAGGCGCTCAACGTCTGCGGCGGCGATGCGATGAACTGAAAAAGATAAAAACAGACAAACCCGTCGAAAAAAGATCTTGCACTCTTTCGACGGGTTTGTCTGTTTTGTTTATCAGAAGGCGTTCAGTAATGCACGGCGCCGCCGTCCACGTTGATATTCTGGCCGGTGATGAAGGCGCTGTCCTCTCCTAGAAGGAAAAGCGCGGTACCCACGACGTCCTGCGCCTCCATGGCGCGCCCGATGGCGCGCGCGGCGATGTTGTCGTCGTAGTTTTTCTGGAACGACGCGGCGTCCCCGCTCAGCCCGCGCGAAGCCGTGGTCATCGTATAGCCGGGCGTGATGCTGTTGACGCGTATATTGTCCTGCCCCACATTTCTGGCGATGCTCCGGGTAAGCGCCCATACGGCGCCCTTGCTGGCCACGTAATGGGCAAAATACGGGTTGCCCTCTAACATGGAAGCGGATGAGATATTGACGATCGAACCGCCGCCGCGCTCCTTCATGTAGGGGTACACCTCTTTGCAGCACAGCCATACCCCTTTGACATTCGTGGAAAACACCCTGTCCCAATCCGCTTCTGCAATCTGGTCGAAAGGCATCATCTGCAAGGATGCATAGATGGCGGCGTTGTTGATCATGCCGTCTATGCCGCCCCATTCGGCGTGCGCCTTTTGGCACATTGCCCGCACGCTGTCCACATTGGTGATGTCCACCCGCACGCCCAGGCCGCGGCCCCCAGCATCGCGTATCATGGCGATGGTCTCTGCACAATCCGCGATGTCGGCCGCAACCACGCCGGCGCCTTCCCGGGCGGCGCGCATGGCAAACGCCTGCCCCAGCCCTCCGGCCGCCCCCGTGATGATGACAGTCTTGTCGCTTAGTAACATCGTGTCTTCCCTTCTATTCAATATCGCTTCCGCTCAGCCGGCGTGTCCCCCTCATTCGGACCCGGGCATGACGATGGGATCTACGGCGGGGATCAGCGGGTAGGTGTCCGACGCCACCACCTTCATCGTGTAACCCCATTTGTCATCTTCCACCCACTGCGCCGTGACGCAGGGCATGATGGAGGCGTTTCTGTCGTCAAAAGTCACCTTGCCAAAGGGCGTGTCCAGGTCTGTTGCCAGAATCGCCGCCAGGATATCGGCCGGCTCCAGCGTTTCGCAACGCTTCAGGGCGTCATACGCCGTTTCCAGGCAGGAATAGTCGTACCCCAGGGTAGAAGGCACCTGTACGTCGGGATGGTCCGTCTCCCACGCCTCGGCTATCTCTTCACAGCTCTGCCCCGTCACGCTGGACGCAAACGGGAAGGTGCGGTCCCAGTGCACTTCCGTCGTCAGGCCCGCGGCGTCGCCCAGGGCGACGATATCACTGGTGAACTGGATGGCCCGCCCGCATGTAAGCACCTTGGGCACCCAGCCAAACTGCTTCAATTGCTTCCAGAAAACGGCAAAGTTGGGCGTGATCATATTGACCGAAAGGATATCCACGTCCGCCTGGGAAAGCTGGCTGATGATATTCGTGTAGTCGTTGGTGTCCTCGGGGAAACGCCCGGGGTCCACGATCTCATAGCCGGCAGGCGGCAGCATTTCAGACAACAGTTCCGCTGTGCTTATTCCGTCCACTGTGGTGTCCAGCACAAGACCCACTCTTTTGTTTGTGTCCACCTTGTCCCAGGTGGTGATATAGTCCTCCAGGGTCATCTGGTAGTCGAACAGAATGCCGGTGGCCCATTCGTAGGGGCCTCCCTCCAGCCACATGTTCACCGGGCTGTTGGAGATCAGCACGGGCACCTTGCGCCGCTCGCCCACAGCCGAAACCGGCAGCGCGACCGAAGGCGTCCATGCGCCTATCAGCAGGTCGACACCGTCGCTCATAACCAGCTTGTCCGCCACCTCGCTGGCTTTTGTGGAATCGCTCTCGCAGTCGCCGTAGATAATCCGGATGGGCAGGTTTTTGTCATACTGCTTGATGTAGACCCCGCCCTCCGCATTCATGATGGGCAGCAGCTGCTCCTCCACCCACTTGGTGGCAACGGTAAAAACAGACAACGGCCCAGTCAACGGCGCAACATAGCCAATCAGGATCTCGTCCCTGTCGCCGTCGGCAGGGGGCGTGTCGGTTGCAGGGGTATCGGCTGCCGATGTGCCAGCGGTGGGCGCGCCGCTGCCCGCCGTGTTTCCGCTGCAGCCGGCAAGCGTGAGCAGCATGCCCACAGCAAGCATGAGGGCGAGAAATGCAAGTGCTTTTTTCGTTCCCTTCCTTGTCTTCATGTCAACTCCTCTTTCTGCATGTTTGTGAACGTCCGGGGCACAGGGTTGTAGTTATTGTGAACAAATATCTCCTTAATATGAAGGAATAATTTGTTCACAAGACTATCTTGGACATCATTCTAGCATCTCGCCCTCCAAAAGACAACAGCCGTACGACAGCATATTTTTGTCCATGAAACAATGAAATGTTGTGGTTGCGCAGGGCGCTTGTGCGCACAAAAACGCACCCCTCTGTTTTCCGGTGCGGCGCATTGGAAAACAGGGGGGTGACAAACGTGGAAGCCGATGCCAAAACCGGCCCGCGCTACAAGGTCAGGTGGCATCAACGCTGTTCTTCACAAACTTGAAAAAGCAGTTTACAATGGGAGCGGGCTTGCCGCTGTTCTTGAAAACAGCTCCGATCCGCCACACCATCTCCGGGTCATCGATGGGCAGGGTGACATAATCGTGGGCCAGCTCTTTCAGTGTGTGCCCCACGCAGATGAAGATGCAGTCTTTTTCGCGCGCAAGGGAGAGCAGAAAACCTACATCTTTGGAAAACTGGCGGATGTCCGGTTCAAACCCGTACCGCTTGCAGGCGCTCATCGTGCACTGGTAGATGCAGTGCTTTTCATCGAGCGAAACGAATTGCTGCTCCCGCAGGTCCCACAGGGTGACACTTTCCCGGCCGGCCAGGGGGTGGCTGCGCCGCATGATCGCAAGCAAGGGTTCCGTTTTCAGGTTGACATAGTGCGCATCCGCCGCCTCGAACGTCTCGGGGGCAAGGGCCATGTCCACGCTGCCGTTCAGCACCATCCGGGGGCATTCAGTGTCATAGCTCTCCACCCCATGCACCCGGATATCCGGGTAGGCATCCTGGAAACGCAGGAGCAGGTCCGGCCCGATGGAACGCAGCATCCCGGGCGCCAGCGCCAGCTGCAGGTCACCGCGCATGGAACTGTACCGCTGGCTGAACGCCAGCAGCGCATCGTCGTACTCTTGCATCACAGGCGCCATCAGCTCATAAAAGCATTCCCCGGCTTCCGTCAGCGCCATCCCCCTGCGGGATCGCCGGAACAGGCTGACGCCGAGATCGCTTTCCAGCGCCCCGATCATGCTGCTCAGCGCCTGTTGGGAGATGTACAGGTTTTGGGCCGCCACCGTAACGCTCTCATGTATGCAAACGGCCAGAAAAGTACGTATCTGTTTGTCGTTCACCAGCTCACCCCACTCAATCTGGATACAAGCCCGCACACCGGGCAGTATATCACGCACCGACACTGTGGCTGCCTGTATTATAGCATATGGACACAAGCGCCTTTTAATTTGCTGATTTTGTTTGACTTTCGCCCCAACACCTGCTATACTTCACTTGTATTCTAAATGCCACATGGTCTCACATGTTTTTGTAAGCCTTTGAGTCGCTTTAGGGTTTACAAAAGCATGTGATTTTTTGTACGGTTTAGAGTAACAATATTCTAGGAGGCACTAAAATGAATTCTGGTACTGTGAAATGGTTCAACGAGAGCAAGGGCTTCGGCTTTATCTCCAACGATGATGGCAGCGACGACGTGTTCGTGCATTTTTCGGCCATCATGACCGACGGGTTCAAGACCCTGGCCGAAGGCCAGAAGGTGAACTATGACGTGGAGCAGGATCCCAAGAACGCCAGCAAGCTGCGCGCCATCAATGTGGTTCCCGCCTAACCTGCGCCATCCAAACAAAACACTGTCGAGAGGCCGGCTTCCATGCAATGGAAGCCGGCCTTTTGGCGTGGCAGAGCGGTTGCAACCTTACGTTTAGGCGACCGCACTTTCCTGCTCCGTCGGGCTTCCCGCGCGGCACGCCTACCCAAAGAGAAGCCCATTGCTTTTGCAATGGGCTTCTCTTCTATGTGCGCCAGAGGGCCTTGTCCATCTCCACAAGCTCCCCGCCGCGCAGCTCTACCACGCGGGTGGCGATTTTTGGGATAAAATACTGGTCGTGGGATACGAACAGCAGGGTGCCCTTGTATTCCTGCAAGGCCTCTTCCAGTGTCTCCCGCGTGTCGATGTCGATGTGGTTGGTGGGTTCGTCCAGCACCAGTAGGTTGTTGTCCTGCTGCACCTGTGCAGCCAGCAACAAGAGCACCTTCTCCCCGCCGGACAGCATCTTCAACCGCTTGAACACGCCGTCGGCGTAGAAGCCGTACCCCGCCAGTGTCCGCCGGGCCTCGCCCTCCGCCAGCACGCACTGTGTCTGGAACCAGCGCAACACGCTCTCGTTTTCGTCCTCGAAGCGTATCTCCTGGGGGATATAGCCCAGCCGGGCGGCCGGGGAAAGGTACACCTCCGGTGCGCCGTCCAGTATGGCGCGGATCATCGTCGTCTTCCCGCTGCCATTTTTACCGGCCAGCAACAGCCGTTCGCCGCCGTACACCGTGAGCCATACATCCGGCGCCAACACCTGCCCCGGCACCTCCAGGTGCAGTCCCTGCAGGCGGATCACCTCTTTGGAGAAGCGCTCCCCGCCCAGGTCCAGCCGGGGGCCCGGCCCCCTGGCAAGCGGGTTTTCCAGCAGCTCCAACTGCTCCAGGCGGCGCTCCAGCATCTTGGCTTTTTTGTACATGGCCGGGTTGTCGCCCCGGGCGCCCCAGTCGCGGAAGCGCCGGATAGCCGCCTGCATCGCCTCGATCTTCTTCTGCTGGTTCTTGTAGTCCTCAAATTCCAGCAATGTCAGGCGCTCCTGCTCCTGTACGGCAAAAGTGTAGTTGCCGCCATACACCTCCACCCTGCCGCGGGAAAGCAGCACGGTCTTGTTCGCGACCCTGTCCAAAAACCAGCGGTCGTGGGAGATTACCAGCACCGCACCCTTGTATTCGCGCACGTATTCCTCAAACCAGGCCAGGGTGTCCGTGTCCAGGTGGTTTGTGGGCTCGTCCAGCAGCAGGATGTCCGGCCGGCCCAGCACCATGGCCGCCAGGGACACGACCGTCTTTTCCCCGCCGCTGAGGGTGTTAAAAGCGCTGGGAAGCAGCTCTTCCAGCTTGAAGCCCCGGCTCACCCGGCTGAACTGTTCCTCCATCTCGTACCCGCCGGCGGTGGTAAAATCATCCTGCAGGCGGGTGTACCGGTCGTACAGGGCGGAAAGGTCGGCGGCAGGGTCTGCCATCTGCGCTTCCATCCCGCGCAGCTCGCGCTCCATAGTGGCAAGCGCTGCAAAGGCGTGCCGCAGCACCTCCTCCACGGTGGTGCCCTCGGGCCAAAGCCGGGGTATCTGCGCAAGATGGCCCACCCGAGCTCCCTTGCGAATACTCACGACGCCCTTGTCCGGCGCCTCCTCGCCCGTGATGATGGCGAACAGGCTTGTTTTTCCGCTGCCGTTCTTGCCCACAAGGGCAACCTTGTCGCCCGTCATCACCTCAAAGCCGACACCGTCCAAAACCTTGTTGTAGCCATAGTTCTTGTGTATGTCGTGTATTCCTATTTCTATCATCATCCATGTCTCCCTTTTCAAAATCACAGTCCGTCGCATTTCGAAAAGGCCCGTTGACAGATGATGGCGAAAAAGGCGGGTCTTTCTCCGTACAAAAGGGGACATCGGGTGCGTTTTTGCACAAATCCTTCGTCCCCCTCCGCCTTCGATGGTATTGACAGGAGTTCAACGGCACGTCTTTACGAATAAATATTTCACGTTTCTGCGTTTTCCTCAATCACAACCCATCAAGGGTTGCTCAATCGTCCGCTTTGAAACGAAAAAATTTTCCTCGTAAATCCGGCACAGTTCACCTCCCGCCAACACCATCTAGCCTATTATGTCAACAAGCCTTGTACGGAGAGCATCGCCGGTTGTCTTGCGACAGTTTGCATAACGGGACATATCTACCACCTCCCTTGGCACATTGTCTAGAGGTGATTATACCACGTGCTTACAGAATCCTCAATCCGGCACGGACCGTTCGGCGGAAACATTCACACAACTTCATAAAACCCTGGCCACACAGGCCGGGGTACGTTCCGCTTCTCCATTCAAAAGCCCCTCCTATCAACGATAATGGGGGTTTTCACGTGACCCATCAGGGGGCAACCGCCTGCCGGATCATCTCTACCGCCCTGTCGATGTCGATGGGTTTGCCGAGATGTCCGTTCATACCGGCAGCCAAGCAGCGGTCGACATCCTCCTTGAACACATTGGCCGTCATAGCGATGATGGGGATGCCCTTCGCTTCCTGCTGCGGCAGGGCGCGTATGGTGCGGGTAGCCTCCAGGCCGTCCATCCCCGGCATCTGGATATCCATCAGGATGACATCATATCTGCCCGGGTCCTGCCGGAACATGGCTACCGCCTCGCCGCCGTCGCCAGCAATATCGATCTGTATGCCGGTATCCTCCAGCAGTGCAACCAATATCTGCTGGTTGATCTCGACGTCTTCGGCCAGCAGCATACGAACGCCCGAAAAATCCGGCGGCGCCCTGTCCGCCACTTCATCCAGGCGGGGCGCATCCGCCGTTTCTTCCGGACGCGCCCGGTCAAGGTGCAGCTCAACAAAAAACACAGAGCCTTCACCGGGTGTGGACTCCGCCCACAGCCGTCCGCCCATCTCTTCCACAAGGCTTTTTGCGATGGGCAGGCCAAGGCCGGTGCCGCCAAACCTTCTGGTGATGCTGTTGTCCGCTTGCTCAAAAGCGTTAAAGATCCGGCCCAGGTGCCCGGTATCGATACCAATGCCGTTGTCGCGCACGGAGATCAACTGCGTCCTGCCGTCCGTACCTGTGGTTTCGTCCGCATGGAGGTGGACCACCCCACCTTCGGGCGTGAACTTAACCGCGTTCGATAGGAGGTTCGTGACCACCTGGGAGATCCTCATCTCGTCACCGATATAGTCGGTGCCCAGCCCCTTCCCGAGGGCAAACTCCACCCGGATGTTCTTTTTATCGGCGGCGGCGCTGGTGAGCCCCATTGCACCCGCAAGCATTTTCTCGAAATGGAAGGGCCCGTTTTCCAGACTGATCTTCCCCGATTCGATTTTTGAGATATCCAGAATGTCGTTGATGATATTAAGCAGCTGCACGGAGGATGCCTCGATGTTGCGCAGGCACTGGTCGGTCTTTTCCGGGCTGTCGGTAGTCAGCCCGATGCGGGTCATGCCGATGATGGCGTTCATCGGCGTGCGTATCTCGTGGCTCATGTTGGAAAGAAAGCTGGTCTTGGCGCGGTTGGCCTCCTCCGCTTCCTCTTTGGCCTTCAACAGGTTGGCTTCCGCTTCCAGGCGGGCAAAGAACGAGGCATACACCCCCGTCAGCAGGATGGCCAGCTGGATGTCGCTGTCTGTCCAGGGCGCCGTCGTGGCGTGGGTGAATTCGATCACGCCCCAGAACGTATTTTCGGTGTACACTGGCACCGAGAGTCGCACCGCCTGGTCTTGCCGCATTTCTGCATACGTGCACTTTTCAACTATAAATCGTTCATAATAATCCATGCCTGGCCCAAAATCGACCGTCTCCCCGCTGCGGCCCATCCGCCCGGCGCCCCACACGTACAGGGGCTTCAGTGTCTGCCCCGTGTCGTCCGCCTCCAAAAACACAAGCCGGTCACAGCTCAAAAAAGAAGCCGTCAGATCCATCGACTGGCGAATCAGGTCCTCGTCGTCATCCAGATTCAGAAACATCCGGGATATCTCGGCCAACTTTTCGTTTTTCGCGGTCAACTCCACCAGCACGCCCCTTGTGGTTTCATGCCCGCGGCGCAGGGCGTCGATGATGTACACGGACAAGATCGACATGGCCGCGAGCGTCAGTACCAGCGCCACCAGCAGGTCGACCAGTTTTGCCTGCTCACTGCCGTGCGGCACAATCAAATCCGGACGCAGGTATTGCAAGATACACAACCCGACCAATTCGAGTATATTGGCAGCCACCAGCACAATACGGGTGCGCTTTTCAAAGGCGACAGACACGATAAAGATGCCCATTCCGGTGAACATGAGGGCGGTGCCGTCATAGCCGGCGGTCTGCGTGAACAGGAACGGGATGTACACGAAGATGACAAGAAGCACGATGGGCCTGAAAAAAACCGTTTGCAGCCGGTTGGGGAAAAACAAAAATACCGCTATAACAGCAATGAACGTCCACTGGAACACAATACCCATCGTCCCCTTTTGCAAAAGGGTATTGGTGGTTGCCGATAGAATGGATATCAGGAACGCAATGATGACAAAGATCATTGTGATCCTATACTCCATGGGGAGAGCGGTATCAAAAAACTTGTTTCGTATACGGCGGAACAGATTTTTCATCATCCACATCCCTTCCTGGTACACCTACGCCGTCCATTGTTGGGCACATTGATAATTTACCATACTGGCCTGCAATTTTCAATTTCTTGCTGCAAACCAGATCCGGCATCTATTCCGGGAGCGGTTTTGTGTGACTTTTGGCGCGGCCGATAAGCCATAAAAAGCTTCACCCAACGCGAAGCGCAGGCACTGGCTATACCAGCGAAACGGCCCGCAATAATATAATTAATTTTTTCTGGGCAAAAAAGATAAACTATGACATCCGCACAGCACGTCTATTTGCATAAAAACATTTTTTGCCCGGCACTTGAAACAACATTCCTGTGGGAAAGCATGAAAAAAGAAGTTTCCATCTGAATGGAAACTTCTTTTTTCGAAAGCCTTTTGCCGCGCCCCTGCCGCTCAGCGGGCGTTCTTTTCCACCGGCACCTGGATCTCGGTCAGCCAATCCTCCTCGCTCTCCTTGTTCCAGACCCCGTCGATGTAGCTTTCGCGCACATTTCCCGCGATCTGGTAGCCGTTTTGTTCAACCCACTGCATGGCGTAGGCGTAGGCGGCGCCCAGGTTTTGGTATGCACCGCGATGCAGGACGGACACGGCCGTGATAGCGGGAATATCCTTGAATACGAACCCTTCCCCGTCCCTGCCGCGGCCGGTCACCGCCTGGCAGATCTCGACGTTGATGTCCGTATCCCTGTACTCGCCGTCCAGATAGACATTGAAGCAATAATCCGGCTCCGTACATTTGAGGCCGGGGTTCGCACTGCCCACTTTTTCGCCCAGCGCGGGCATGATCTCAAAAAGCGCGGCGTAGCCCGGGAGTGTGTACCGCGCCGCAAACACCGTGCAGGCGGGCACTTCTTTTACAACTGCCTGATACTTCATCGTATGACCCTCTTTCTGTTCTTTGATGTAGTGCTCCAACCGAAAGAGTTGGCCGGCGACGCTCTGCACTTCGCTTTCAAGCTCCGCTTTGCGCTGCTGCAATATCCCCGCGGTGTTCCGCCCACAGGCAAGCGCGGAGATCTCGGGAACGGAAAACCCCATCTGCCGCAGCGCGACAATCTCATGCAGCCGGAAAAGCTGGTCCGTCGTGTAATACCGATAACCGCTTTCCTCGTCCACATGGGCGGGCGCCAGCAACCCCACCTCATCATAATGGTGCAGTGTTTTGATGGTGACCTTTCCGAGCTTTGAAAACAAACCGATGCGATACATCACGTCACCGTCCCTCCCTTCGCCGTTCATCCTACATCCTCCGGCAGCCGGAGAGTCAATAGCCATTTTGCATTTCGGGAAATCGCAGTCGATCAGGCTTCTGCAAGCGGTTGCGTGCCACGCCGCTACGGCACGCCTAGCTTCCATCGCCTGCGGCGTCCCCCGCCTGTTCAAGCAGCATCGGCAGGAATAGCGCGACAGCCGGGTTGGGATTGTTCTTTTTCCATGCGCAGCACACAACAGTGTCCGATTCAAGCGGGATATCGTAGAGGACGCGCATGCGCGGGCTGTCTACAATGGTGCTGAGGTCGTTTACAATGGCAACGCCCATGCCCGCCTCCGCCAGCAGCATGACGGTGTAGAGGTTGGCCGCGTACTGTATCTCCGGGTCCAGGCCGTTCTTGTGGAACTCGTCCCGGATCATCCGGGAGCCAAGGTAGCTGTCCTCGGGAAGGATGAAAGGGATGCCCTTCAGGTCTGAAAACGTGATAGAGTCCTTTTGGCAGATCTCGAAAGAACGGGACAGGATCATGCGCGCCTTGCAGGCTTCCAAATACGCAACCTGCGTTTCCCCGCTCTGCCGCATGTCAAAGTCCAGGGAGAGGGCGATGTCCAGCTCGCCGGAATCCAGCCGCTGCCGCAAGCCCTGGAAGCTGTCGTATACAAGCTTGATCCCATATTGGGGGTGTTGCGTGCCGAAACACCGAAACACTTCAGCCGAACGGTCGCTCAGGCGCTGGCCTTCCAGATTGCCGATGGTAAGCGTGCCGATATGGCCCGACTGGGCGCGCGTAGCGTCAGACAGGATCGCGTAGTATTCCTGCAACAGCGCGGGCAGGCGTTTCAGCAGTACGGCGCCGGAAGGCGTGAGGCGCACACTGTTGGCGCCACGTTGGAAAAGCTTGAAGCCCAGCTCCTTTTCCAACGTCGAGATCTGCTTGCTGAGGGCCGGCTGGCTGATGAAGAGCTGGTCGGCGGCTTTTGAGAGATTCAGCAACTCCGCCGCCTTGAGGAAGTAGTGCATCTGTAGAATATTCATGGTACGTTTCTCCCCTTCCACTGGGATTATACCATAACCAAACGGAATGCTGCCGGGAATATTTTGAATTGTACGCGCTTGGGGCACACCGCTATACTTGTAGGTAGTAATGATAATAATTATGCCCGATATCTGCGTTATTTGTGCAGTTTGTTTGGTAGTTTTGAAAAAAGAGGGTTCCCATGCATATTTTAATGCTCGGCGGTTTTTTGGGGTCGGGGAAGAGCAGTATTCTGTTGCAGCTGGCCCAGTATATGGCAAATGTGCTCCCCGCGGGGGGGACACCCCTTGCCGTTATTGAAAACGAGATCGGCGACGTGAGCATAGACGGACTGCTGCTGGAACAGCAAGGCTTGGCTGTGAAGAACCTGTTTTCCGGATGCATTTGCTGCACGCTTTCGGGCGACCTTGTGGCGGGACTGAATGAGATCGCCGAGCAATATGCGCCCAAGTGGGTGTTCATCGAGACGACCGGGCTTGCCTTCCCCGGCAAGATTGTCGATACGATTGAAAAATATGCCCCTGCATGCGAGAGCCTGAAGGTGGTCACCGTGGTGGATGCCGAACGCT
>JAVBQQ010000031.1:0-28640 GCA_031548875.1 Oscillospiraceae bacterium | reverse complement strand
AAAGATACAAAAAGCAAATTCAGGTTGGTAAATCGGATAATGGCCATGATAAAAACCACACATCCTGATGTCTATAATGAAAACATTGGTATTATCCAGCAAGGACAGCAATTCTTTACGAGTAAAAAAACAACGTCTGTGCCATATCATTTTAAGGCAACAATGAACGCTGGCCTTAATGAAATGATTAAAACCATTGGTGGCGTATTGCCAGAAGTGATTGGCGAAGATAATTGCGCAGCTTTGAATTTGCTTATTCAAAACAAAAAGTTAAAGCTTGTCCGCTTTAAAAACCCTTTTAGTGATAGCGATGAATATATTTGGGAATTTTTCGAACACCTTCATGAAGCAATTCCCAATTCGTTTCCATTGTATGATGAACAGTCAAGTGACCTGCTCAAGTCGGCATTGGATTCTAAGATTCTTTCTCTCTCAGATGCTGATAGAACCAAAGTTACCCATGCCGGTTTAGCCGATAACTATATGCAGAGATTGCCCTCTTTCGAAGAAGCAAGCGTAGATGAAATACTTGACATAAGAAATGATTTGGACAAACCTTTAGTCCGTTTCCGTGGTCAAATGCTCAAGTACACTGATACAATAGAATCCATGCCTTGGGATAAAGATTTCGAAACAGAATGTCAACTGCTTTATAGTAAAGAAGTTGCACCGGCACTTCTTGAAATTGAAGAATCTGTCATGGACAATAATATTCTGAAAAATTTAGGGCATAAAGTTTTAGGCGAAACATCAATATGGAAAGGACTAGGTGGTTTGGCTGTTGGCGTCGCGGCCTCCGGTGCTTTGGCCACCTATTCACAAGTCATGTCGGTCGACAAAGCTGCTTTGGTTGCCGGGGGAGCTTGGCTAGCATCGAAAATTGCTGAATCTTACAAAGACTATAGTTCGAAGAAACATGATATAGAGAAAAACAACTTATATTTCTATTATAAGGCTGGAGAAATTCTAAAATCTTGATGTTCCTGTATGCTATAGTCGTTACTCCTCATAGTGCTCATCGATATCCCGGATCTGCGTGGCCGTATCCCAGTCTACCGGCACTTTTGCCTCCGGCACCTCCACGAACCACTCCTGCAGGAAATCATCAAACCAGATGACGCTTATCTTTGTACGCAGCTTCCCATAGCTCTTCCAGCTGACCCGGCAGGTGAACCGGAACCCCCGGCCGCCCACCTTGCGGGAGACCCCGCGGTCGCAGTCGAGGACCGCGTCCACCGTGACCGCGTCATGGCCAAACCCGAACGATACCGGCTTCATGGGAGCCGGTATTTCGTTTCTCTCCTGCGCGCTCATGTACTTCGTGACCGGGAAGATGGGCACCTTCACATACCTGTCCATGGCAGAGTCCTCAATACCACCCGGCCGGCGCGAACTGCTGGTTGGGCTTGCTGCCGAGGCCGGTCAGGAGCGGGTCGGCCAGCTCCACGCTCCGCTTCACAATGCGCTTCCACCGCCCGTTGATCTCATCCTTGCAATCGGCCAGGGTCATCGCCTTCTCACGCCTTTCCGCATTGTATTCGAGCGTCGTCTGGTAGACGCTCGTGTTGAACAGCAGGTCCTTCCCCCGCAGGGTCAGCTTGCGGATGGGGTATTTCATGGGAAACTTCTTGAAGAACAGCTCCAGCGCCACGCCTGCGAACTCGGCATCCAGGCTGGAGGGAACGGGCATGGGACACTGGAAGGAGGCATATTTGAGATCGCCGTTCATCGAATAGGTGACGGCCACCTCCACGGTGCGCGGGATCACCCTGTGGGCCCGCATCCGCTGGCAGACCGAAGAGGCCAGCACGTGGGCCATATTGTGCACCTGCTCCTCCCGGGTCATGTCATAGGGCGTCGTGCTGCCGTTGCCGATCGAACGCATGGGCGGCCCGCCGTCGATGTCCACGAGGGGCGTGGTGTCCATGCCGCAGGCGCGGATGTAATGCTCCAGCCCCACCTTGCCGAACCAGCTCTCCAGCACCGCCGGCCCGCAGGAGACGAGGTCACCGATCGTGCGCACCCCCTTGGCCCACAGCTTCTTCTTGGTGGCATCCCCGATGTAGAGGATCTCCTCCACCGGCATGGCATACACCTGGCTCTGCCAACGGGTGTCCTCAGGGCACTCCCGCACGATCCATCTGACCCCGTTCGGCCCGGCGGTGTCGCAGGCCATCTTGGCAAAGGAGAAGTTCCAGGAGATGCCGATGCTCAGGTGGAGGCCGTATTCCCTGGGGAACCGCTCATGCAGTTCCCGCACGATGGCCTCCACCCCGCGGATGGAATGGGCCCCACCGCCATACAGGTGGGCGGTGCCGGTCACCTCGATGCTCTTGCCGTCGCAGCCGAAGGGTGCGGAGATATCGGTGAACCGGTCCATGAAGCCGTAGAAGTCCTTGGAAGTGCGGTCGTACAGCGGATAGACGGGCGGCAGGGACTTGAGCGCCGGGCAGAGCTGGCGCGCCTGGTGCAGAGAGCTGCCCGTCTGGATCTTGTACTTCTTGGCCGGCTGGTTCTTGGACAGGACGATGCCGTGCCGTTTCTCTTCGCTGCCCCCGATCACCACCGGGTCATCAAGCAGTTCGGGGAAGTAGAGCAGCGACGAATAGCAGAAGTGGCCGTTGACGTCGGCGTGGATGATCCACTTGTCGGTCATGGTGCAGTACCCTCTTTGCGATGTGGTGGTATCCTCATACTAAGTCTGACACTATCGGAAAGTCAAGTGAAATTTCCGATTTTACAAGATTTTCGACTTGCAATCCGCTGTCCTGCAGGGTATACTGGCTACAGAGAACTCTGCCCCTATCCTGGTTCGAACACTGAGGTGAGCGAGATGCGACCGATTGGACTGACCCTGCGCGCGCTGCGCGAGGAGAGCGGCCTCTCCCAGATCGAGGTGGCCGAATGGATGAGCGGCCACTACAAGCCCACGAAGTCGAAGGCGGTCTCGGCCTGGGAGCGGGGCGACGCTATGCTCAACGCAGAGCAGCTGCTCTCGCTGTGCGAGCTGTACCATGTGGACGACGTGCGGGCGGCCTTCCTGGGCAGGGCGGGCCTCAACGCGGAGGGGCTGCGAAAGCTGCGGGAGTATGAGGCGCTATTGAAGGAGTCCGGCCGCTATGCCGAGGCGCTGGCACCCGTCCCCCTGCGCACACTGCCGCTGTATGAGATCCCCGTCTCGGCTGGTACCGGCCAGTTCCTGGACAGCGACAACTACGAGCTGATCGAGGTGGATGCGATCGTCCCCCTCTCGGCCGACGTCGGCGTGCGGGTGCGGGGCGACAGCATGGTGCCCCGCTTTGCGGACGGGCAGGTGGTGTGGGTGCACGAGCAGCCCGCCATCGAGAACGGGGAGTTCGGCGTCTTCTACCACGACGGGGAGGCCTACATCAAGAAATTCGTCCGGGAGGGCGGAGGCGTCTCGCTCGTCTCCCTCAACCAGGCGTATGCGCCTATCGACGTGACCGGCTCCGATGACCTGCGCGTATTCGGCAGGGTGGTGGGCTAGCCGTGGGAGAGACACAGCGCACGGCTTTAGCGGAGAAGGTACGGGCGGCGCCCCAACAGCCCGGGTGCTACCTGTTCACAGACAGATATGGCTACATCATCTATGTGGGCAAGGCCAAGAACCTGCGCAGCCGGGTGAAGAGCTATTTCACCAAGGCCGCCGCGGAGGATGAGCGGACCGCGGAGCTCGTGCCCACGATTGGGGATGTAGAATATCAGGTCACCGGTTCCGAACTGGATGCGCTGCTGCTCGAGTACCGGCTCATCAAGCAGCACAAACCCTGGTTCAACGCCCAGATGAAGCCGGACAAACGGCGGCCCTACCTGCGCATCGCCGCCGGAACACCCTATGCAACGCTGAGTGTAAGTGATGCGCCCGGCAACGATGGCGCCACCTACTACGACTTCTTCACCGACGAGGATGACGTGAAGCAGGCCCTCGCTCTGCTGGGCAGGGTGTGGGGGCTGCCCCAGTGCGGGCAGCGCAGCTTTGCGGGGTCCAGAGGCCCCTGCCTCTACCACACCCTGACCGGCTGCATGGCCCCCTGCAGCCGGGAGCCGGATGAACACCAGTATGCCGCCGTACTGGCCGAAGTGCAGCTGTTGTTCGCCGGCGGGCGCGTACCGCGGGTGAAGGTGCTCAAACAGGAGATGGCAGAGGCCGCGGCGGCACTCGCGTTCGAGCGGGCCGCCGCCTGCAAGGAACTGTTGGAGGGACTGCAGCGGCTGCAGCACAAGAGCCGCCGGTGGTTCCACCTGCCCGAGCAGGGCGCGGCCCTGGTCCTGATCCGCCCGCACCGGGAGAAGGCCTTTTCCGTCTTCTCTGTGGTGGATGGGCAGGTGCGGCGGCGCGCTGACTTCCCGCCGGCGCCGGATGAGACCTCGATTACAGCCTTTGCAGCGGCAGTTGCCGCAGCAGATGCAGCGCCGCCCACAACCGGCGCAGTTCTGGAAGATAGCGAATGGCTGGCCGGCTGCCTCACCGAGGTGGTGGCGGACAAGCAGTTTGTCCTGCTACCGGACGGCAAGGGCGCCGGGCGTGTGGCGGAGCGGGCGATCAAAAAGTTCATCAAATAGAAGAAGGGCCTTGTTTACCGGGAGGGTAAACAAGGCCTTTGGCTTTTGTATGTGCTGTGCTGTCTATGCGGCTTCTTCTTTTCTGCTCTCGAGCTGGATCCGGCTGCGGTCGGCCAGAGACTGGTAGTCCCCGTACAACCAGGTGTCTAGTTCCTCCGGCAGCAGCACCAGGGGCATGCGCGGGTGGATGTCCTGCATCCAGGCGTTGGGGCAGGTCGTCATGACCGAGAACTGCCCCGCCTCGTACACGCCGGCCATGAAAAGGACGTCGCTGCCGGGCAGGCTGAAGCGGTACTGGTCTTTAATGGGACGCCCCGTCTTGGGGCTTACGTGAGTGTCCGTCCGGTGGGGCTCAAAGAAGCCATAGGACGGGACGATGCAGCGGCGGTGTTTTACAGAATCGGTCCACATGTTGGGGGTGGCGCCGAAAGCCGTCTCCGCCTTCGTGTTGTACACGACACCCTTCTGCCAGGACACGGCGTATCCCCACCGCATCACCTCGATCTCCAGGTGGTTGTCGCCTGGCACCAGAATAGGCACCTCCGCTTTGCAGAAGGCGTCCAAGCCAGAAGCGGACGCATTCGCATGCTTCTGCGCCTGCAGGTTTTTCTTCACGTCCACGATGATGCGGGTGAGTTCGTCTTTGGGAACCATGATGAAGTGGGCGCAGATGGGGATCACCTCCTGGGGGAATATCTAAATCTACTATATCACAGAAGCGTTGTGCGTCCCACCTGTTGACGAGGCACTATGCAACTTTTTATGTCGCGGATACGGTGTGGTATACTGATGACAATATGGCGACGATAATAAGTTATTCGGCAGCTGTAGTCTAACGATCTCACAGGGCTATCTACAATGATGTACCACTATTGTGACATGAACGCTAGAATTCGGAGAAATGCAAACGGCAGGAAGTCACAGTCGAATTTACTATTTAGGTGATTATATGAGCTTGCTTTTTCCCAATCATTCTTTTCTTTCGCCAGTATTTAAACATAACGAACTTCCTTTGTATGTGACTGATGAGTTTGTTTTTTTCAGATGCGTTAAATTTCAGAATAGTCTTTATGGACAAACTGTTAGTCATTTGCATAATGGAAACTTGAGAACGAATAAAAACGATGGTCGCCACTCAAAGCTATTTCCAAAAGAAAAAATATCATATTGGGCTGATAGCATCACTACAGCACGCGCAGAAACGAAAAAGCATAATAAAGGAAATAATCTTCTGACTTTTTGGGCATACGATGATGCTACTAGCACCTTCCCCACCATAAGAGATACCGAACGACTGTTTATTATCGATGGGATTTCGTTAGGCTTTTCTGACATATTGGATAAAATTGAAAATGGTAAATCATTATCTTTATACGACAATGAACTCATCGAGCGAATCAGCAATGAAAAGCCTGATTGTTTGGCATATGCTTCGCATGTTAAAGAAGGGGCTGTTAACTTCTTGTTTTTTGAAAAGGGGTTTTACAAATTGTCATTGAGAGAGGTACAGCTGCGTTTGGGTGATAACCTAGCCCAAAACACTAATAGAATTATATGTGCCGGCACTTCAGATTACTCACCCTATCCTGAAAACTATGGAATGCGTTTTGAACCCATTGCAAGGGTGCATATGGACGAAATATATTTGCAGAGTGAAGAATACAGAATTAGAATGTCCACCTATGAAAACTCTCTAAAAGCAGCGAGAGAACAACCATTAGAAAAATGGGGAAAATAGTATACTGGGCAGTCGTTTTCCAGTACAATAATGAGCTGTGCGGGTTCAGGTCGCACAAGTACACAGATAACAGGCGATGACAGCCCGCGGTGCGAAGTGAAAAATCTCAATAAAAAAGCTAACAATAAGGCGGTGCATTGCGAAAAAATCGCATGACAGCCTTATTGTTAGCATTAGATGGTGCGGGCGACAAGACTTGAACTTGCACGCCGAAGCATTGGCTCCTAAGACCAACGTGTCTGCCATTCCACCACGCCCGCGTATCGCGGCGGCGCTTTCCAGAAGCGCTGCCGACGAAGCTATTGTAACAAAAACGGGCCGCCTGCGTCAAACGTGGCGGGATGTGGTGTGTGCGACACTTATTCGGCGCGGCCCACGGCACCGGCCGCGAACAGCATCGCCGCGCGAGAGGCGGTGAAATTGAGACCGCCCTGCAGATAAGCCGTGTAGGGAGGACGCATGGGCGCGTCGCACGAAAGCTCGATGCTGCTGCCCTGGGTGAAGGCGCCCGCCGCCATGATGACATCGCTGTCATAGCCGGGCATGGGCGCCGGTTGCGGCGCGGCAAAGCTGTCCACCGGGCTCATGGCCTGTACGGCGCTGCACAGGGCCACAAGGCGCTGCGGGTCGTCCAGTGTGATGGCAGTGATGAGATCGCCGCGCTCCTCTTCGGGAGCAGGGGTAGTGGGATAGCCCAGCTTTGCGAATAGTGCTGACGCATAGATGGCTGTTTTGAGCGCTTCGGCCACGACGCCGGGCGCGTAGTACAGCCCCAGCCACAGCTGGCGGGCCACCTCGCCCGTGCTGCCCACCTCGGCGCCTACGCCGGGGGCGGTGAGCCGGGCGGCGCATTGTTGCACAAGCGCCTGCCTGCCGGCGATGTATCCCCCGGTGGGGGCGATGCCGCCGCCGGGGTTTTTGATGAGCGAGCCAACGATGAGGTCGGCGCCGACGACTGTGGGCTCGCGCGTGGCCACGAACTCGCCGTAGCAGTTGTCCACCACCACATGGATGGCAGGATTGGCCGCCTTGGCGGCATCCGACGCGGCCTGGATGTCGTCGAGGGAGAGCGCGCGCCTGCTTGCGTAGCCGCGGCTGCGCTGCAGGTAGAGGATGCGTGCGGCTGGCGCTTCGCGCGCAATAGCGGCTAGGTTCGGCCGGCCGTCGGCGAGGGGGATCTCCTGGTAGGCTACGCCCCAGTCAGCAAGGCTGCCGTCAGTTTTGCCATTGGCCGAAAGGCCCAGTACGCCATGTAGCGTATCGTAGGGTGTGCCACTTGCGCAGAGCAAGGTATCACCCGGGCGCAGTACGCCGAACAGTGCCACTGCCAGGGCATGGGTGCCGCTCATGAACTGGTGCCGGAAGAGGGCGGCCTCACTGCCGGTGAGCAGTGCGAACACCTCCTCCAGCTTTTCGCGGCCGGCATCGTCGTAGCCATAGCCGGTGCTGCCGGTGAGATGGTGGGCGGCTACGCCGCAGGCCGTGAAAGCGCGCAGCATGGCCAACTGGTTGTGGTCACGTATCTCATACACACGGCACAGGTGCGGAGCGATGGCATCCATTACCTGTGCATCCAGTTGCGCCATCTGCGGCTCGATGGGGAAGAAATCGCCGATGTTGGCCAAGTCGGTTGCTCCTTTGAAGGACTTACTTTGATTGCCGGGCAGGGGCGGACATGATGCCACCCTGGTCCAGCCGGGCGAAGCCGAGAGGTTCGTAGAAACCGCACAGTTCCTCGCCACAGATAAGCGTGCAGGCGCGGCTTGCGAAACGGGTGGCGAGCGCGCGCACCAGTGCGTGGGCGTAGCCGCGGCGACGGGCTTCGGGGCGTGTTTCCACGCAGGCGATGTATGCCTCGCCCGGCGTAAGGGCCCACACGCCAGCCGTACTGAGCAGGCGGCCACTGCCCACCGGCGGGTTCCCGTCCCGGATGCCGTAGACCTCCGCACAGCCGTGGTTGCGGCGGATCTGGAGGTCGACGTACAGCCGCTCGCGGGCGGCCGGCGGCAGAATGCGCCCGTCGGTGCTCTCCAGCACGGCGAGCACGTCCTCTACGGCCGGGGCGGCGTCCCAAACGATATTCAAATTGCTGTATGGTCCGCCTGTGGCGGGACTGCGATCGCCGTCCGGCTCTTCGCCCGCGGGTGGTTTGCGCATGCGCCAGAAGGCCTCGCGCTTCCAGCCGGGAGGGCTCCAGCCGTCTGAAAACAGGCGCGCCACATCGGTGAAAGAAAGGAAAAGGGCCAGCTCCTCGCCGTCGCGCGGGGTGCCGGCCAGCAGGGCCGCATGGGTGTTCACGGCCAGAACGCAGGGCTGCGCAGCGCCCAGCAGGTAGAAGCGATAAGGCACGGCGGGGTTTTGCATGGCGATGGTCCAGTCCACCTCGATGCGCGCGCCGGTGCAGGCGGAGCGGCGCACCGCCTGCAGGATGAACGGGCCGTCAGCGGCGGTCGCGTCGCGGATCACAGCGCGTTCACCAGTTCCTTGAAATGCTTGCCACGCGCCTCGAAGTTGGGGTAGGCGTCGAAGGAGGCGCACCCCGGAGAGAGGGTGACAATGTCGCCGGGGCGGGCCTCGGCGTGGGCGGCGCGCACGGCGGCGGGCAGGTCCTCCGCGCGCAGGATGCGCATGCCGCTTCGCGTGAAGCGCGGCTGGTCGCGCAGAGACCGTTCTATCTTGTCGGCCGTGGGGCCGATGAGGATCATCGTTTTCACACGTTGCACGGCTTCTTCCGCCATGGGGTCGAAAGGGATGTTTTTGTCGTAGCCGCCGGCGATGACGATGAGCTTTTGATCAAAGGCGCGCAGCCCAGCAATGACGCGGGTGGGGCTGGTGGCGATGGAATCGTTGAACCATTGCACGCCGTCCAGCGTTCTCACCGGCTCGATGCGATGCTCCACCCCGGCGAAGGTGCGGGCCACCTGCGCCATGGCGGTGGGTGTCGCGTGGGTCTGCAGTGCGGCAAAGGCCGCCAGCAGGTTCTCGATGTTGTGCACCCCGCGCAGCTTTACGTCGGCGGCGGGCAGCACCCGTGTGACGGCTCCGTTGGCGGCGGTGCACAGCCAGTCATCCTTGTCCAGGAATGCACCCGCGTCCACCGGGCGCAGGCGGGAGAACCAGCGCAGTTCGCCCTTGACGTCGAATGCAAGGTTGCGGGTCACATCGTTTTCCAGGCCTAGCACGGCGATGTCGCCCTGGGTTTGGTACTTCAAAATATTGCGTTTGGCGTCGATATATTCATCCATGCCGCTGTGATGGTCCAGGTGGTTGGGAGTGATATTGGTGACCACGGCGACGTGAGGGGACACCTGCATGGAGATGAGCTGAAAGCTGGAGAGCTCCACCACGGCAATGTCTGTGGAGGCGATTTCGTCCACGATGGGCAGCATGGCCGCGCCGATGTTGCCGCCGAGATGCACCGTGCGGCCCTCTTCGCGCAGGATGGCGGCGATGAGTGAGGTGGTGGTGGTTTTGCCGTCCGAACCGGTGATGCCCACGATGGGGCAGGGGCAATGCTCGAAGAACAGCTCGATCTCGCTTGTGACGCGCGCGCCCGACCGGGCGGCGTGCTGCAGCTCGGGGGTGTAAAAATCAAAGCCTGGTGTACGCAGGATCATCTCCTGCCCGTCCAGGCCGTCGAGGTAGTTTTCGCCCAGCGAAAAGCGTACCCCGCGCGCCAACAGCTCGTCGCCGAAGGAGCCGAACTCCACCAGCGGCTTGCGGTCGCACAGGGTGACATGCGCGCCGGCCTTGGCAAACAGTACCAGCAGGTCCCTGTGGGCCACACCGGCGCCGATGAAGGCGACTTTTTTATTTTTTAACGTAGAAAAAAATGATTCCAATAGGATGCCCCTCTGTGATGGTGTGTGTGGCGGAGACGGGGTGGCTCACACCAGGGCGACGGCTTCCACCTCGCACAGTACGCCCCGTGGCAGCTCGCGGGCTGCCACGCAGCTGCGCGCGGGCTTGTTCGTGGGGAAAAAGGTGGCGTACACCTCGTTGAAGGTGGCGAAATCGGCCATATCTGCAAGAAAGCAGGTGGTTTTGACGACTCTTTCGTACCCGCTGCCGCCTGCGGCCAGCACGGCGCCCAGGTTTTGCAGGGCCAGCTGTGCCTGTGCCCGGATGCCTGCGGGCATCTCGCCCGTTTGGGGATGCAGTGGCACTTGGCCGGAGGTGAACACAAATCCACCGGCGGCTATGCCTTGGGAATAGGGGCCGATAGCGGCGGGGGCCTCCTGGGTTTGGATGACGGTTGCGTCACGCATTGCGTGTGTCCTCCTTGCATAGTCCATTTTATCATTATACGGCAAAACTGTTACGCGTCAATCGAAACGTGTATATTTTACGCGTATATTTTCAGTGCCAGAAAGTATATTTTTGCACAAGATGCGCTGAGGCGCAGTTTTGTGAAACCAAAATGTAACCGAAGGATGCTATACTGGGTGTGAGAACGTGGGCGGGTGTGTCTGTCGCGGACGCGAAACGTTGAGACGCGATATTTTTGCTAAGGGGGTGCCGCGTGAAAAGACGTATTCCCATGGTGGTGTTGTGTGCCCTGGCATTGTGTGTGTGCGTGTTTGCGCTACCCTTTGTGTCCGCCGGGGCGGCCCTAGCAGCGGGAAACCCGCCGGCGGCGGCGTCCGCCGAGCCTGCCGACAGTGCGCAGCCCGAAGGCGAAACCGGGGATGAGGCGGCCGGGCAAGAGAACGAGACTGTCTCGCTGAGCACGCCCGAAACGCCGATGGCGATGCCTGCGCCGGAGGGTTCGGCCCATGTGGGGCACCCGGGCGCCATCCTGCTTGCCTTTGCCGCCATCCTGGCGGTCATCGTGCTGATTCGCATCGTGGCCGTGCGCGTGAAAGACAGGCAGGGGCAGCCGGTACCGGCGCTGGCCGTGGAACAGGAAGCGGGCCAGGAAGACCTGGACCCGATTATGGACAGGGGAGAATGGGAAGAAGGGCGGCTGTCGGACCTGGACAGGATAGACCCGACGCCCGCACGGGGCGACCTGAACATGGTGTTGCGCTCGGAGGACGACCGCTGACAGCTTTTTTGAAACGAGTGCCCCGATGGGGAAGCAAATAAATCCGGAGCGGTATGGTTTGGGCCATGCCGCTTTGTGCTGTTGGTATGGCGGAAGTTCATCGGGGGCGTTCGGTGATGGTGACCCGGATGGAATCGCCCGGTTGCTTGTTGATCTGCCTCCGAATCTCTTTGCGTATGCCGATGATGTGGCAGGGAGTTCCCATTTTGACAATGCTTCCCAGATATTCAACGCCGTCGAACGTTGCGGCGACGGGCACACGGCTTTTGCCAAACGCCGCGCGCACGTCGAAGGGGATCTCCACGTATGCGCCGTCGATGTCGGGCACCTTTTTGATCTCCGCTTCAAATGCATATGTTTTTGGCATGTGAGCCTCCACACCCGGGACGGGCGTTTTTTATACCGGCGGCAACGCGATGGCCCCCGCCAGCGCCGTGGCGGCGGCCACGGCGGGCGAAGCGAGGTAGATGCCGGCGTCGGGCGCGCCCATGCGGCCCATGAAGTTGCGGTTATTGGTAGCGAGCACCCGCTCGCCGGAGGAGACCACCCCGCCATTGCGCCCGCAGCACAGCCCGCAGCCGGGCATGGTGACGAGCGCACCGGCGGCCAGCAGGTCGGCCAGGATGCCCGCCTCTCCGGCGTCGCCATATACCTCGCGGCTGGCCGGCGTGACGATGAGCCGTGTGAACGGCGAGACGGCTTTGCCCCGCAGGATGCGCGCCGCCGCGGCAAGGTCCTCCAGCCGGCCGCCCGTGCACGAGCCGATGAACACCTCGTCGATGGGCGTGCCCACAAGCTCGCTCACCGGGCGGATGTCGTCCACCTGGGAGGGACAGGCGACGACGGGGACAAGATCTTCGGCCTTGTAGCGAAGGGTTTTGGTATAGACGGCGTTTTTGTCCGGCCGCAGCTTTTTGGGGTCGAAGGAAAAACCGCCCGACAGCGAGGCAGAAATTTTGTCCGGCGCGAAGGGTGCGCACTTGGCGCCGGCCTCTACGGCCATGTTGGCAATGGTCATGCGGGAGGCAAGGCTCATCGCGTCGATGGTGCTGCCGCCGAACTCGAGCGACTGGTAGGTGGCGCCGTCGGCAGAGAGGTCGCCGATGACGCGCAGGATAAGGTCCTTTGCATACACGCCGGCGTGCAGCTGGCCGTCCACCTGCACGCGGATGCTTTCGGGCACGCGCGCCCACAACTCGCCCGTGCCCAGCACGGCGGCCATCTCCGTATAACCGATGCCGGTGGAAAAGGCGCCCACGGCGCCGTAGGTGGTGGTATGGGAATCGGTGCCATACACAACGTCGCCGGGGCGCACGTAGCCCTGCTCCACCATCAGCTGGTGGCAGATACCGTCGGCGCGGTGAACGTGCACAAGGCCGTGCTCCCGCGCAAAGGCGTCGCCCAGCTTGTGGTGGCGAACGTCGTCAGCCACGGCGGCGGGCACGAGGTGGTCGTAGACGAGCACGATTTTGTCCGGGTCCCATACGCGGGAGAACCCCATCTGGCGGAACTTTTCGGCCACGAAGGGGATGAAGATGTCGTGAATCATCACCCGGTCGGGCCTGGTCACGACGATCTCGCCGGGAGCCACTGTTTTGGCCCCGGTGTTGCGCATGAGTATCTTTTCGATGACGGTGTGTGCTGGTTTCAAAGGGTCACGCTCCTTGGGAAAGGTGAATGGAAAGGGAGGCGGGCGAGGAAGGCGTCAGCCCAGGCCGTTCAATTGTTGCATGCGTTGCACAAGGCCGCCGGCTTCAAGGATCTCCAGCACGTTGGCCGCCATGGGGGCCAGCGGGTATTCGGTACCTTTGTGCAGGATGCGCACGCCCGGTTGCACCTTGATCTCGTCGCCTTCGTCGACGGCATCGGGCAGGGCGGGTTGCTCCAGCAGCAGCAGGCCGTTGTTCACCGCGTTGCGGAAGAAGATGCGCGCGAAGCTCTTGGCCACGACGGCGGCCACCCCCATGGCCTTGATGACCTCCGGCGCCTGCTCGCGCGAGGAACCGCAACCGAAGTTGCTGCCGGCCACAAGGATGTCCCCAGGGCGGATGTTGGCGGCGAGGCCGGGCCGGAGGGGAGAGAAGGCGTGGGGGGCCATCTGCTGCACGGTGGGCAGCGCCAGGTATTCGGTGGGGACGATGATGTCGGTGTCGATGTCGTCGCCCAGCAGCCATACCCGGCCGGTGAAATGTGTTTGCATGGGTGCACCTTTATCAATATAGATTTGATGGGGAAAAGACGGGAAAACTGGGTCCGGATTCTGCTTGCTTGGGTAGGAGAAAGGGACTTGAACCTATCGTTCTGCACTGTGTCCGGTACAAGCGCACGGTATTCCTCCGCGTGGAGCGCCGTCGCTTGCAGCCCGGCAAATTCGCAGGGTTCGGATTTGAATGCATCCGCCTAGACAAGCATCCCCTCTGTGGCGATGCGGCCTTCGACGGCTGATGCCGTCACGGTGGCGGCCGAGGCGAGGTAGACCTTCGAATCGGGGGAGCCCGCCCGGCCCTTGAAGTTGCGGGTGCCGGTGGAGATGAGCACCTCACCCGGGCCCATGACGCCCTGGCAACTGCCCCAGCAGACGCTGCAGTTGGCGTTTACCACCATGGCGCCGGCGCTGTTGAGCGTCTGGATGATACCCTCCTCCAGCGCCTGGCGGTAAACTTCATTCGAGGCGGGCGAGACGATGAACCGCACGCCGGGGTGTACAGAGCGGTTTTTCAGCAACGCCGCGGCCACCCGCAGTTCGGGCAGGCGTCCACCGTTGCACGAGCCGAGAAAGGCCTCGTCGATCTGCACGCCCAGGGCATCGCGGGCGGGCACAACGTCGTCGATGTGGTCTGGGCGGGCCACCACCGGGTACATGCCGCGCAGGTCGTAGTGGTGTTCGGCGGCATAATGGGCGTTTTCGTCGCTCTCGAACAGGGCCACCGGCTGGCGGCCGCGGGCGGCCAGCCAGTCCACCACCTTCCGGTCGGGGCGCATCAGCGCGGTTTTGGCGCCCGCCTCCACGGCGAGGCCGGCCAGCACCATGCGGTCCTCCAAGCTCATGGCGTCGATGCCCGGGCCGGTGAACTCCATGACCTGGTAGTTGCAACCGTCGGCGCCAAGGTCCCCGATGATGGAAAGCATCACATCGCGTGGATGGACGCCGCCGGGCAGCGCGCCGTCCAGAACGATGCGCACGCTTTCGGGCACCAGCACCCAGGTGGTGCCGGTTACCATGCCGTACAAAAAGTCCGTGCAACCCACGCCGGTTCCGAACGCCCCCAGCGCGCCGTAGATGCCGGTGTGCGAGTCGGCCCCGATGATGAACTCGCCGCTGCGCACGTGGTTTTCCATCATCAGCTGGTGGCAGACGCCCTTCCCCTCATAGAAGGTGATGCCGTTCGCCCGCGCGAAATCGCGCATCTTGCGATGGGCGGCGGCGGTTTTGGGCGTGTCGGCCGGGGAGTTGTGGTCGATGACGAAGACCATTCTGGCAGGGTCGGCCAGATGGGGGTCCCTGAGTTCCCGGTTGTACATGTCGAGGGTGATGTGAGTGGTACCGTCGTTGGACATCATCTCGTCCAGCGTGACGGTGTGGATCTCGCCCGGGCGCACGAAAGGTACCCCTGCCGCCCGGGCGATGATTTTTTCGGCGAGGGTCATAGCATGGGCGGTGGCCGGCGCTTTGTTCAAATCGTCACTCCCCACACTGCCGCTCTCAAACGGGTGCGAGGCATCCGTTTGCCGGGCGGCAGCGGACGGAGCGGCGTGGTCGTCACCGCCGGCGTTCAGGTAAGGAATGAGACCGCCGGCGTCCAGGATGCGCTGCATGTGGGCGGGCAGCTGTGTACAGGCAAAGCCCTGGCCGGCGGCCGTGATGCGCCCGGCAGCAAGGTCCAGCTTCGCCTCGGCCGTTTTGGTGGCGCCGGAGGCCACGAGGGCCGGCTGTACATCGGCGCACACGGCCACGGGCAGGCCGATGTTGATGGCGTTGCGATAGAAGATGCGGGCGAAACTGCCTGCCACCACGGCCGCCACGCCCAGCGCCTTGAGCACGGCGGGGGCTTGCTCACGCGAGGAGCCGCAGCCAAAGTTTTTGCCGGCCACGATGATGTCTCCCGGCTGTACAGCCGACGCGAACCCCGCGTCCAGCGACTCGAAGGTGTGCGGCGTCATCTCGTCGATGCCGGGCAGGATGATATACTGGCTGGCGATGATCTGGTCGGTGTCCACATCGTCGCCGAAGATCCACACTTTGGACATAGGCTGTGCCTCCATTGAAAGCTTGAAAAGGATAGGGTTTTATTATCGCACAAATCGGGGTGGGCCGCAAGGCGGGTCATGCGGGGCGGGGCAGCTTGCCGGTTTGTCTTTTCCTTTACATCCCGCGAGGAGTTTTCTATAATAGGATAAACGGATGATAAATCACCCACAGCGCCCACGGCAAAACAAAGGCCTGTTTTGCCATGTCCGCGATCCTCTTGATATCTCGCGCATGGCATGAGATATGAGTGGCAGGGCGGAAAACGCCGAAGGAAAAAACAGGAACAAACAAGAAAGTATTGTTTGCCTGAGATTGGGATGGAATGGGAGACAGCATGGTCATATTGGATGAAGTGAAACGCAGCCTGGCGGAGCTTGGCCCCGAGGTGGACGACCTGGCCGACGCGCTGGGTGTCGAGATGAAGAAACGCCGACTGTCCGAGCTGGAGATGCGTTCCTCCACGCCGGAGTTCTATAACGATGCCGAAGCCTCGGCAAAGGTGTTCAGCGAGATGAGCGGCATACGCGGCACGCTGGAAAGCTATGCCAAACTGCGCGAACAGCTGGACGAAGCGCGCACTTTTTTGGAGCTTTGGGAGGAGGGCGACGAGGACGCCGCTGAGGAGTGCGACGCGGCCGTGCAGGCGCTGCAGACCCAGGTGGAGCAGATGCGCCTGGTGACGCTGCTGACCGGCGAGTACGACGAGAACAACGCCATCCTCACCTTCCACGCGGGCGCGGGCGTCACCGAGGCGCAGGTCTGGAACGAGATGCTGCTGCGCATGTACCAACGCTGGGCCACTGCTCATGGCTACAAGGCCACGGTGCTGGACTTTTTGGACGGAGAAGAGGCGGGCCTGAAGAGCGCCACGCTTCTGGTGGAGGGCAAGAACGCCTACGGGTTTTTGAAGAGCGAGAACGGTGTACACCGCCTGGTGCGTGTGTCCCCCTTCGATTCCTCCGGCCGGCGGCACACGAGCTTTGCCTCGCTGGAGGTGATGCCGGAGATCGAGCCGGACAAGAACGTGGAGGTGCGGGGCGACGACATCAAGATGGACGTGTACCGTGCGTCGGGCGCGGGCGGCCAGCACGTGAACAAGACCTCCAGCGCCGTGCGCCTCACCCACCTGCCCACCGGCATCGTGGTGGCCAGCCAGGCCGAGCGCAGCCAGGTGCAAAACCGCGAGACGGCCATGAAGATGCTGCTCTCGAAGCTGGTGCAGATCAAGGAGCGCGAGCACCTGGACCGCATCGACGACATCAAGGGCGTGCAGAAGGACATTGCCTGGGGCAGCCAGATACGCAGCTACGTGTTCATGCCGTACACGCTGGTGAAGGACCACCGCACCAGCTTTGAGAACGGCAACGTGAACGCCGTGATGGACGGCGAGCTGGACGGGTTCATCAACGCCTACCTGAAGGCCGCCAGCAAGGGCGAACTGGGCGAGGCGGCCGCCGCCGAGGAAGACTAGAGGACGGCTATGCCGGGACAGGCCACCGGGTGGGCTGCCGGCTGGAGGCCCCGCCCGGAGGGGAATCGGGCGGGCCGCGCGACTATAGGAGAACAAGCAGGACCCCGCAGCGATGCTGCGGGGTCCTGCTTGTTTGTTATAAAGATCCCGCACTGTCCTACAGCCCGAACGCGCCGGGGATGATGTAAGCGATGACCAGCATGATGACGCAGGCCATGCAGATGCCCAGGCCGATGGCCGGCGCCGAGCGCTTGGGCGGCAGGCCGAACAACGCCGCGATAAGCGAGCCGGTCCAGGCGCCGGTGACGGGCAGCGGGATGCCCACGAAGACAAACAGCCCCAGCTGAATGCGGGTGGGGTGCTTTTCCATCATGGCCGAGCCTTTTTTCATTCCCTTTGCCTCCACCCAGGTGGCAAAGCGGCGGGTGAAGCGGGGGCCGTGGTCCTTCATGTAGCATAGGATACGCTCGATGAACAGGATGATAAAGGGTACGGGGATGAAGTTTGCGATGATGCAGACGGGGGCGGCGATGTACCACGGAATGCCCAGGAAGCTGGCCGCGATGAGACCGCCGCGTAGCTCGAGGATGGGCAGCAGTGAGATAATAAAGATGATAAGCAGGGGCGGGATGTTGTGGTCATATAGAAAGGTGGTTACTGTTTCTGACATAGTCTCTCCCGGGGTGATTGTGATGTGTTATAGAGGAAGGTACGTGCCGGACGCTCCCATTGTACTACAGCGGCGGGGCAGACTGCAAGCCGACGGGCCTTCTGCACAGAAGGCCCGTCGGACGGCAAGATAGTATAGCGGCCCCAAAAGATGCCGCCGCATGGTGGGACCGAAGCCGATCTCAGGGGTTTTCAAGCCCTTTCCCGGGTTCGATATCCGGGCTTAGGCGGCGCAGTTGGTCGTCTCCCAGGCGGGTAGCCGGGTCGCGCAGGTTGGGTGCGCCGGGCGTGGTGGCGGCCGGCTGGGGGGTCTGGGGGTCGGGGTCATAGCTTTCGTAATAGTCGGCTTTGGGGCCGGGGCCGCCCTGAGGGCGCCCGGCGCGGGGCACGGATCCACCCGTGCCGTCCTCTTCGGAAGGCGGGAAGGGAACACGCTGGGTGGAATCGTAGCTGGGGTGGTCGATGAGGTGTTTTGCACGGGGATTGGATGCGTCTTCCATCGGGGAGCCTCCTTTGCATGCGGGTATCTATGTGGTAAGTGCATTATATCACAGCACGCCCCGTCCTGCCCTGCAAAATTTACCGCACCCGAGATTTTTTCATTTTTAGGCTTTATTCTATGGACGGAGTATGATATACTGTACAAAATATATGCGTGGTCCAAATTTCAAAAGCGCAAAAACGCCTGAAGGAGGCGCAACGACATGCCTGAATCCACCCCGCTGCCCAAAGCCAGCTATGTGAATGTTGAGGTCGGCCTTGGCCGGGTGCGCGGAAACACAAAAATATATGCCCGCATGTTGGGGCTGTTCCTCAAGTCGGAGGAATTTGCCCAGTTGGAACAGAGCCTGGAGGCGGGCGATATCGAGCGGGCGGCCGACCTTGCCCATGCCATCAAGGGCATGACGGGCAACTTGGCATTGGACGCTTTATTCGAGTTGAGCACGAAGATGATGGGCCAGCTGCGCGAGGGTGTGGCGGACAGGCAAACCGCCGAAGAATTGTTCTCGGCGCTGGCCATCACGCGCAAGTACGTGGAGGAAGAACTGGTGGAACTGGGCGAGGCGTGACCCCCCCCTGTGATACCTTGCGAAGAAAAACACCCGCGGACACGCGGGTGTTTTTGCGTACTTCTAGTTTGGTTTTGCAAGCGAGGGCTGTCCGTCCGCTTTGGGTTCCACGATGTCGACCTCTCCGCCCGGCAGCAGGATCATCTTTTCGCCGGGTTTTGCATCCATGCTTTTTTTGGCCAGTTCGGCCTGCTGGTTCACGAGCTGTACTTCGCGGCCCAGGTCGTCGGCCACATCCCCAAAGGCCTGCAGCATCTTGGGGTTGAACTGGCCGCACTCGCCGTTTTTGATCATCCGCACGGCTTCCTCGTGTGTGTAAGCGCCCTTGTATACGCGCTTGGAGGTGAGGGCGTCGTACACATCGGCCAGGCTGGTGGCCTGGGCCCAGATGGAGATCTCGTCCCCCGCAAGGCCGTCAGGGTAGCCGCGGCCGTCCCACCGCTCGTGGTGGTGGCGGCAGATCTCATAGCTGTAGGTGAGGTATTTCTGGTCCTGCACGCCGGGGGCCACGCTGGTGAGGATCTCGCATCCGCGCACGCTGTGCGTTTTCATGATGGCAAACTCTTCATCGGTGAGCGGGCCGGGTTTTAGGAGGACGGAGTCCGGTATGGCGATTTTGCCGATATCGTGCAGTGCCGACGCATTGGAGATTATCTCGATCTCCTCGGGCTTCAGCGGGTATTCGTCGCTTAGTTTTTCCAGCAGGATGCGCACCAGAGAGCGGATGCGCTTAATGTGTTCGCCCGACTCGCTGGAGCGGAACTCGACGGTGGTGCTGAGCGCGTCGATGAGGAAGAGGTTGGACTCGCGGATGCGCTCGGCCTGTTGCTCGATCTCCTGCATCTGGTCCTTGACCTTGCGCTCGAGGTCGTTCTTGTAGGAGTACAGGTCCACCACGTTGGACACGCGGCGGTAGATGATGTCGGGGTTGAAGGGCTTGTGAACAAGGTCGGAAACGCCCAGGCCATAGCCGCGCAGCGCCTTCTCGTCGTCGTTTTCGCCGGTGATGAGGATGACCGGTACGCTGTTGATGAGGCCGGTATCGTTCATCGCCTTCAGCACCTCGAAGCCGTCCATCACGGGCATGATGATATCCAGCAGCACGACGGCGATGTCGGCGCCGTGTTCTTCGATGAGACGCAACGCCACCTCGCCGTTCTCGGCTTCCAGTACGTTGTACTGGTCGGAGAACAGCTCGTGCAGGATGGCGCGGTTGATGAGGATGTCATCCACCACCAGCAGCTTCATTTTTTCGCTCAATGCGGTTCAACCCCTTTATGTGGGGCAGATGGGCCGGGGCTCATCTGCTGACGGATTCGAGGTATACAGAAAGCTTGCGCAGCATATCATCCACGTCGATGGGTTTGGCCACGTGGTCGTTCATGCCGGCAGCCAGGCAGTTGTCCACATCCTCCTTAAACGCGTTTGCGGTCATGGCGATGATGGGGATGTCGGTGGCGTCGGGCGCGCCGCTGGCGCGGATGCGGCGGGTGGCCTCCAGGCCGTCCATGCCGGGCATCTGCACGTCCATCAGGATGAGGCTGTATTTGCCCGGGTTTTGCCCGAACAGGCGCACGGCTTCGCCGCCGTTGGGCGCCCAATCCACCTCGAGGCCGGTGTCTTCCAGGATGGAGAGGATAATCTCGCGGTTGATGTCGATGTCTTCGGCCAACAGGATGGCGTGGTCGTGCCAATCGTGCTTGGGCGGCGGCGGGTCGTCCACGTCCGGTTGCTTCAACATCGTGCTCTTGTTGACCTCCACGATCTTGTTGAGCAGCACGCTGGGCAGGATGGGTTTGGGTAGAAACTGGGTGACGCCGTATTGCTGGGCCTCTTCCTCGATCTCGCTCCAATCGGCCACCGAGATCATGATGACGACGATGTGGTCGTTCATGATGCGCTTGATTTCGCGCGCGGCCACAGAGCCGTTCATCTCCGGCATCTTCCAGTCTACAAAAACAAGGGTGTAGGGTGTGCCGGCATCTAGCGCGTGTTTGACCATCGAGATGGCTTCGCGGCCGCTGGCGGCAGTGTCGCACGAGAGGCCGAAGTTTTGCAGGATGCCGGTAAAGTAAAGGCGCACGTCCTCCGAGTCGTCCACCACCAGGATGCGCACGTCGCTGCCGGGAGGCAGGCTTTTGGCGTCGCTCAAGTCCAGCGGGGCGCCCCAGCCTACCTCCACCTCAAAGACAAAGGTGGAACCGGCGCCGGCTTCGCTTTCCACCCAGATATCGCCGCCCATGAGATTCAGGATCTTCTTGCAGATGGCAAGCCCCAGACCGGTGCCGCCAAAACGGCGGGAGATGCCGCCGTCGGCCTGCTCGAAAGAGGTGAACAGCTTTTTCTGCTGCTCTGGAGTAATGCCGATGCCGGTGTCGCGCACCTCCACATGCAACAGCGAGCGGTCGCTGCCCAGCTGCGTGTGGCGCACCAACAGGGATATCTGGCCCTCTTCGGGGGTGAATTTTGTAGCGTTTGTGAGTAGGTTTGTGAGCACCTGGGACAGGCGCAGTTCGTCGCTAAACATGTGGCGGGTGAACAGGTCTTCAAAGATGAACTGGAACTCCTGGCGCTTCTCCTGCATGCGTACCTCCACCACGTGGAAGACGCTCTGCATCATGCGCTCGAAGTTGAACTCGTGGGCGGCGATCTCGAACTTGCCCGATTCAATCTTGCTCATGTCGAGGATGTCGTTGATGATGCCGAGCAGCTGCTGGGAGGCGTTGGATATCTGCGAGAGGCAGTATGCGGTCTTTTGGGTGTCCTCCGACTTCTGGGCGATGGTGGTCATGCCGATGATGGCATTCATGGGTGTGCGGATCTCGTGGCTCATGCGGGAGAGGAAATCGCTCTTGGCGCGGGTGCTTTCCAGCGCCTGTTCGCGCGCCGTGATGAGGTTTTCAGTCATCTCGTTGCGGATGATGCCGCTGGCCATGAGGTAGCCGGCCGACTGGAGGATCTTTTCCTCGGTGCCGGAGAAGGTGCGCGCGCGGATGCAATCGTCGTAGCCCACAAGGCCCCAGAAGGCGCCGTGGATGAAGATGGGGATGACCAGCAGCGACTGAATATCGTCGGCCATGAGCAGGGCGCCTGCTTCGTGCGGCAACTGGTCGGCCGTTGCGTTGATGACGGTGGAAGGGTCGAAGCCGTCCTTCCAGCTATCCATGCAGAAGGAGGGGGTGTCTTCCGCCGGGAGGGTGGCCTCGCCGCGCGTCCAGCAGAAGCGCCTGCGGGCATAAGCGTGGCCGTTCTGTTCGTAGTTCTGCCAGATGTACATGTGGTCGGCGTCCACGCGGGTACCCAGCGCGGCAAGCGCGCCCCACATCACGGCGTCGAAGTCGTCGGGGTCTGTGCCCATCAGTTTGGTGGCCATGGTATTGATCTCGTGCAGCAGCAGGTCTTGGCGCTGCAGCTCGTTGCGGGCCTCCTTGAGGGTGCGCAGGTCCACAAGATAGGTGGCGATGCAATCCTGCCCTTTCAGGGAGATGTGCTTGAACACGACGCGCAGGGGGGTGCGCTCGCCGTGCAGCACAAGCTCTGTTTCGAACACGGCCGTACCCTGCTCCATCGCCTGGCGCACACGGTCCGGCAATGTGAAGGAGGGCGCGCCGTCGGGCTGGTACTCGGGTATGCTGGACATGATGAGGCCAGGCAGCTCGCGGACGAGATCTTCCCGGCTTGCAAAACCGAAATACTCGATGGCCGCAGGGTTGCAGTCGATGACCTGCAGCTGGGTATTGAAGATGATGTTGACGTAGGGGTTTGCGTCGAACAGCGCCTGGTTGGTCTGCTGGTTTTCGGCCAGCGCGCTGACGGCGAGGTCCACCTCTTCCTGCAGGCGCTCACTGTACTTTTCGTTCTCCAGAAGGCTCTGCTGCAGGCGCAACTCGGTCCTTTTCAGGTTGTCGATGTCCAGATGGCCGCCGATGACGCGGTGGGGGCTGCCGTCCTCGTTGCGCTCCACGATGACGGCGGTGTCCAGCGTCCAGATGAAGTGGCCGTCGCTGTGGCGCATGCGCATTTCCTGGGAATAGGAGTCTGCCCGGCCTTCCACATAGGCGTCCAGCGCGGCTACCGTGCCGGGCAGGTCGTCGGGATGGATGAAGCCCTCCCACTCCTCCAGCGAGCCGGTGATGGTGCTGGCGTTGTAGCCCAGCATCTCCATGTAGTCCTCGCCATAGGCGATGTGGTTTTCATCGAGGTTCCAATCGTAGTAGCCAAGGCCGGAGATATTGGCCACAAAGTCCACCATCTCAGTTTTTGCCTGCAGCGCAAACTCCGCCTGTTTGATGCGGTTGATGTTCTGCAGGATGCCGATGAGGCGCAGGGGTTTGCCGTTCTCGTCCCATTCCACCACGGTGCCGCGGTCCTGCGCCCAGATGACGCTGCCGTCCTTGCGCACCATGCGGAAGTCGGCCTCGTAGTAACGGGAACCGGTTTTGCCGGCGAGGTAATCGGCTATGATATCATTGGTTTTGTCCAGGTCTTCGGGGAACAGGGAATTTTCCCAGCTGGCAACCGTTTGGGGCAGCTCGCCCTCTTCGTAGCCGGCGATGGCCTCCCACTGTTTTGAATAGATGACATGCCCGGTGGCGAGATTCCAGTCCCACAGGCCGATGTTCGTCACATCGATGATAAGGTCGAGCAAATTGGAAAAATGCGCAGTGCCGGCCTCGCGGCTGGCCCCGGGCACAGCGCCGGGCGCGGGGGAAGCATCGCCGGGTGCGGCAGTATTCTGTTGTGAAGGCTCGGTTTTCAAGCGGGACACCTCTTCGTTTAATGGGAGGGCGGGGGCGCCCGCAGGCGGGCAAAACAGGGAGTTTTGTAAGGATTAGCGGCCGTTTCTTGCCGGTGGTTGTCAATGTCTCAATACTACCGCTTGGGGGAGAATAAGTCAATCATTTGGCATTTTTTTACACAATTATCAAAGAAATCAAATTTTATTCCACAAATGGAATAAATATAGAAAAATCTTTGAATCTAAAAAGGCTTTTATTTCGTATTGTAAAATGGACGGCCGCCACGCGACAACGAAAAAAGGGTGGCCGAGAGGAGCGCTGTATGAAAAAACTGATGGGATTAGGCATTTTGGTGCTGGCGCTGGTGGGGCTGGTGGCCGTTTCGATGCGCAGGCACGCGGCGCGCATGGGCGGGCCGGAGGAATGAGACTGAAAGCAGGTCATGTAACACAGTATACCACACCAAGGTTACAAAAAGGACACGCGTTGCGAAACCAAAATGTAACCAAATGCGACAAGAAGCCCCGCGATGCGGGGCTTCTTGATTGACAGACAGGTTGTCCACGGCTCACAGGTCGTAGTACATCTGGTATTCTACCGGTTGGGGCATGAGGTTGTAATAGGATGCGTCGGCGCGTTTGTTGCGTATCCACAGGTCGATGAGATGCTGCGGAAACACGCCACCGGCCGTGAGGAAGGCGTGGTCGGCCTCCAGCGCGTCCAGCGCCTCATCCAGGTTGCGGGGCAGCGACTGGATGTTCTTTTTCTCCTCGGGCGAGAGGTTATACAGGTTGAAGTCGTACGGGCCAAAACCGGCGGCGTGGGGGTCGATCTTGTTCTGGATGCCGTCGATGCCGGCCATGAGGATGGCAGAATAGGCGTAATAAGGGTTGCAGGTGCCGTCAGGGCAGCGCAGCTCGAAGCGTTTTTTGTCCGGCGCTTTTGCGTAGGCCGGGATGCGGATGACGCTGGAGCGGTTGGAGGTGGCATACCCGATGGTGACCGGCGCTTCATAACCGGGCACAAGGCGCTTGTAGCTGTTGGTGCTGGGGTTGGTAAAGGCGCACAGCGCCCGCGCGTGGGTGAGCAGCCCGCCGATGAACCAAAGGGCGGTGTCGCTGAGCTGGGAGTAGCCGTTTTCGTCGTAGAACAGGGGCTGGCTGTCCTTGAAGAGGTGCATGTGCACATGCAGGCCGTTGCCCGCTTCGTCGAACAGGGGCTTGGGCATGAAGGTGGCCGTTTTGCCCTCGGCAACGGCGGCATTCTTAATAAGGTATTTGGTCATCATGGTCTTGTCGGCCATCTCGCGCAGGCCGCCAAACTCCACTTCGATCTCCACCTGGCCGGGGCCGCCCACCTCGTGGTGGTGATACTTCACGGCGATGCCCTGTTCTTCCATGAGCAGGCAGATGCGGCTGCGGAAGCCGGACAGCACATCCATGGGCGGGGCGATGTGGTAGCCGCCCTTGCGGGGTACCTGGTAGCCCAGGTTTTCAAGCTCCTGCCCGCTGTTCCAGGTGGCCTGTCGTGTGTCCACCTGGAATTTGGAGTAATGGGGTTCCACCGAGTAGCTTACATGCTCGAACACGTGGAACTCGAACTCGGGGCCGATACGCATCTCATCGGCGATGCCGGTGCCCCGCAGGTATTCCTCCGCGTGCATGGCCACATTGCGGGGGTCCTGGTCGAACCGGCGGTTGTGGGGTAGATCGATGATATATACGTCGCCGATCATGGCCAGCGTGGGCACCTCGCAGAATTTGTCCGGGTAGGCGGTGGAAAGATCCGGGATAAACACCATGTCGCTTTTTTCCACCGGGGCAAAGCCGTAGTTGGAGCCGTCGAACCCGGTGCCGTGCACCAGCGTGTCCGGGGTGAAGCGCTCGATGGGCATGGTGAGGTGGCGCCAGCGGCCATTCAGGTCGATCATCATAAAATCGACCATGCGGATCTCATTTTTTGCGCAATAGGCCAGCGCTTCGTCCAGTGTTTTGAACAAGTTCATCCCTCCCGAAAAGGTATGCGTTTCCCCTGCCGCACGCGCGTAAACAGGCGATGCGAGATTTTTTCACAACAAATATAGTATATAGGACGAAGGGGTGCTGCGTCAATGGCGGTACACCTGGGTGCTGCCCCGCATATACAGCCGGCACAGGTGTCATTTGCCAATTGGATGCAGGAGGGGTATACTTTAGCAAAAGGGGGGCTCTGCGATGAAGTGGACGATATCGCCCCTGCTGGCCGCGGGGCTCATCCTGTTTGTGGCGTGCACGGTGGTGGACCGCATCATCGTGCGCGTGCCCGACTGGCTGGCCATCCCGACGCTGGTGGTGGCGGTGGTGCTCATCGTGCTGGGCGGGCTGCGCCAGCAGAGGGAACGGTAACCAGACGCGAGCGACAAAGCCATGGGAGGTGTGGAAAGAATGGCCGATGCGAAACGTGACGGGCAGGAGTTTGTGGACAAGGCGCTGGACACGGCGGCCAAGGTGAAGGACACGGCCGTGGACGTGGCGCTGATGACCAAGGATGTGGCGCTGGACGCCGCCCTGCGCACGAAGGACGTGGCAGTGGATGTGGCGATGAAGACCCGCGCCGTGGCGGCGGGCGCCGCACAGGACGTGGCCGGGCGCGCGGTGGAGGTGGCGCATGATGTGCGCGACGCGGCCTCGGATTTTGCCGGGGGCGTGCGGGACACGGCTGTGGACGTGCGCGAAGGCATCAAACGGGAGTTTGGCCGGAAAGAGGATGGCCCGGAGGAATGAGCGGGACCATCGAATGAAAAAAGAAAGCCGCCGTCCCTGCCTTGTGGCAAAAAACGGTGGCTGCATGAAAAACCGGGCAATGCGCTGAGAAAGCGGATGCGCAACGGGAATCCACCTTTCGCGCCGTCTTGCACACAACGGAACGACATTGTATGTGATTCGGTTAGCGGTCGGCGCTTCCTTTTGCGTACCCGTTTTCTCTTTGCGTGTTCAGGAAGAAGATTGGGCCACGCGGTTGCGGCCCGCGTTCTTGGCCGCATACAGCGCATCGTCCGCGTCGGCCAGCAGCGATTCCACCGTGGCGTGGCGGGCGGGGTCGTACTGGGCCACCCCCACGCTGATGGTGATGTGGAAGCTCTCGCCCCGGCAGAGGAACACCTGTTGCTCTGCCGCCGCGCGCAACTGTTCGGCAATGGCCAGCGCGCTTGCGAGCGGTGCGTCGGGCAGCATGGCGCAGAATTCCTCGCCGCCGTAGCGGGCGAACAGGTCCGTCTTGCGGAAGCGGCCGCTCAGCTTTTGAGCTATGGTGGCGAGTACCTCGTCTCCCATCATGTGGCCGTAGGTGTCGTTCACGCGCTTGAAGTAGTCCAGGTCCAGCATGATGACTGAGACGTCGCCGTCCGTGGCGAAGGTGGTGTCGAACAGGACCTGTGCATTCTCAAAAAAGGTGCCGCGGTTGAGCAGGCCGGTGAGCGTATCGTGGGTGGCAAGTGCGCTCACTTCGTCCAGCAGCTGGCGCGCCTCGGTGATGTCATAAATCATGATGCAGCTGCACAGGGGCGTTTTTTTGTGGGAGATGGTCGTGGCCGAGGTGCGGTAGTAGTGCTTGCCGGCCGGCGTTTCCACACTAAACTCGTGCCGGAGGGAATTATCCTGCGGGTGCCAGGGCAGGCCGTCCACGTCGGACAGGTGGGTGCCGGCGGCAGCCGCCGCCAGTTGGGGGAATAATTTGACTGCGGCCCCGTTTGCGTCCACGAAGCCGCCGTCCATATCCGCCAGGATGAACGCGTCGTTCATCGTTTCCACGATCTGCTCCCGCGCCAGCGGCGCGATGCGGAACAGGCCCAGCCTCAGGAACGAGTAGCTGAGCAGGATGCTGGTGATGCTCATCAGCACGGGGGTGGTGTCCAGCCCGAAGGGGGACAGCTTGAACAGTGAGAGGGCGTTGCCCACGACCGGGATGGCGGTAGCGACCACCAGGATGCGCGCCTGCTTTTTGAAATGGACGTCTCCCCGGCGATAGCGCGCCAGCGGTACGACGACGGCCACGAGACTGATGGCATACGTATAGGCAAAAAAGAGATAGTAGAACGGCGAGCCGGTGACGGCCAGATGCGGGATCACGGCGTCGGCCAGGAAGGTGACGCTGCTGTAGTAGATGCCGTTCCACGGCCAGGTGAGTACCAGCAGACAGGTGGCGATGGGGATGACCAACAGCAGCACGACGTGGGACGGGCGAAATGGCCGGCCGCAGTAATCGGCCAGGAAGATGAGCAGGAGCGGCGCCACAAAGGGAACCCCCAGATACTCCATCTGGGTGGCGGTGAAGGCCGCCTCCTGTGTTGGGGCAGTGATCTCGAGGAAATAGCCCATCGTATACAGGAAGATGCTGAGCGCCATGAACGCGAAGAAGAGGGACTTGGGCGCCTGGCGGCGGTAGATGCTGAAGATGAGCAGGAAGACCGACAGGGCGATGGCGAACACATGCAGCGCCAAGATACAACCGTACAGCATCCGCCTGCCTCCTCTGCTTTTTATGACTTTACGACCAAATTTGGTGTTAAGTCATTATATCAGCAAGTGGAAACGAGGGCAATACAAAAAGCGCACTGGAAGTGCAGGGATTTGGACGGATGTAAAATATCGACGCAATACCGCATTTACGGCAAGGTCAGGCCAAACGGCCGCCGGACGTTATTATTTCCGCAGTATTTTTTCCATGCTTTTACCCTTGGCCAGTTCGTCGACCAACTTGTCCAGGTAGCGTATCTTTTGCAGGAGGGGATCCTCAATCTCCTCGACGCGGTGGCCGCAGATGCTGCCGGTGATGAGCGAAGCGCCGGGATTAATCAGCGGTGCGCCTGCGAAGAAGTCCTCCAGGGTAGAGCCTTTGTCCAGCTGTTCTTGAAGTCCCGTCTCATCATAGCCCGTCAGCCAGAAGATGACCTCGTGCAGCTCCGCCTTGGTGCGGCCTTTTTTTTCGGCCTTTTGCAGGTAGAGGGGATACACGCTGGCAAAGGATGTTGTGAAAATGCGCGGTTTTTGCATATTGTTTACCTTCTTTGTCAAGCCCCCAGAAGTGATACCAGGC
>JAVBQQ010000060.1:0-12464 GCA_031548875.1 Oscillospiraceae bacterium | reverse complement strand
GAGATACCCCACGGCGATGACAAGGCCGATGATGGGCAGCACCGGGCTTCCACCGCCCATAAACAACAGGACGCAGATGACGATGAGGACGACGGGCAGTATGAACAGGCCGATGCCGCCCCCGCCGCGCAGCAGGCGGTAGCGGTAGAAACGGCTGTGGATCTGTTCGTTGGCGGGCATCTCTACGCGGCAGGGCATGGGGTGTCCTTTCATTTGGCGGGCGTGTCTGGTGCGCGTTTGCCTGGCAAACCACCGTGAGGCGGCGGCAGTTCCGCCTGTAGTGGAACTGATGGACAGCGGAACAGGGACGACGAGCTGCAGTATGGTTTGGCCGCTGTCAGGCTTCGGGCAGCACGTCGGCCTCGGAGAAATCTTCCCGGTCCAGCGTCAGGTTTGGGTTGTAGTACGGGTCGTGCAGCAGTTCGTCGCCGTAGCGCTCCCGCAGGCGCTGCTGCTCTTTGGCAAAGCGCTGGGCGGCCTCGCCCGTCTCATCGCTGCCGCGGGACTTGCTCTCGTGGTGGTACAGCTCTGCGTAGGGCGTGAAGACGATGCTCTTGCCCCGCTTGCGGATGCGCAGGCAGAGGTCCACGTCGTTGTAGGCCACTACAAAGGCGGGGTCGAACCCGCCCACTTCGTCAAACACGCGGGCCTTGACCATGAGACAGGCGCCGGTGACGGCCGAAAGCTCCTGCACGCAGGCCTGGCGGAACATATAGCCGCTGTGGTCCCGCAGGGCGTACTTGTGGCTGTGGCCGGCGTAGCCGCCCAGGCCGGTGATGACGCCCGCGTGCTGGACGGTGTCGTCGGGGTAGTACAGCAGGGCGCCCACGGCGCCCACGTCGGGCAGCTGGCACAGCTGCAGCATCTCCGAGATCCAGCCGTCGTTTATCACCTCGGTGTCGTTGTTCAGGAACAAGAGGTACGAGCCGCTGGCCCCCGTGCGGCCAAAGTTGCAGATCTTGGAGAAGTTGAACTCCTTCTCCTCGTACACCATCACCTTGCACTGGGGGTAGGTGTTTGCCAGCTTTTGGTAATAGCCGAACGTCTCCACCGTGCGGGAGTTGTTCTCCACCACGATGACCTCGAACTGTTTGTAGTGGTTTTTCTGGTAGATGGAGCGGATGCAGCGGTCGAGGTCGGGCACGTGCTCGCTGTTGGGAATGATGATGGAGACGAGCGGCCGGCCCTTGATGGCGTAGTCCACCTTATAGGTGGAGGGAAACCTGCCGTCCACAGCGTCGCCCCGTATGCCAATGCGCTCCAGGTGGTCGTCGATGGCGTGCTTGGCAGCCTCGGCCACGTAGGGCTTTGCCTCCACACCGGTGCTGGTGGAATCGGCGTGCTGGCGCCAGTAGTACAGCACCTTGGGGATGTGGGCCGCGCCGCCGGCTTCCTCGATGGCACGCAGGTTGAAGTCGTGGTCCTGGCTGCCGTCGTATTCATGGTTCAGGCCGGAAAGGCGGCTGAACAGGTCCCGCTTGACGGCAACGAGATGGCCGATGTAGTTCACGTTCAAAAGGTACTGGGGCGAATAATCAGGCTTGAAGTGGCCGGCGGAGGGATTGCGGTAGTCGTTCTCGAACAGCGCTTCGTCGCTGTACAGGAAGGCGGCCTCGGTGTGGGCGATCTCCTTCGCGACCTCGAAGAACGCGTTTGGCGAGAGGATGTCGTCGTGGTCTGCAAAGGCGATGTAGTGGCCGCTGGCCTTCCGGGCGGCGGCGTTCGTGTTTACCGAGATGCCTGCGTTCTCCACATCTTCCACAAGGATGCGCGAATCGCTGTACTTGTTCACCACCTCGCGCACCACCTGTTTTTCGTCGCTGGCGTTGGCGATGCACATCTCCCAGTTTGGGTAGCTTTGGGCCACCACCGAGGCGACCAGCTCGTCGAAAAACTGGCGTGAGGGGTTGTATACCGGCACGCACAGGCTGATCTTGGGCCAACCGGACACGTCGGTCTCGCGCTGTTTGTCCAGCGTGCTTTTTTTAGGCAGGTACCGCCCGCGCATGCTGGGCCGGCGGCGCCCCATATATTTGAAGGTGCGGCGCAGCGCGGCAAAAAAGCCCTCTTTCTGGGAGATCTCGCGAAAATAGGCGAACAGTTCGCGGTTGCGCTTTTTCTTGTTTTTTTTGTTCATCTCATCCTGGTTTGGCATAGGTGTCTCCTCGGTCGTTGGGGCCTTTTCATATTTCGGGTTGCCGCAGGGCGTAGCTTTCATCCTGCAGTGTGCGGTGTGGGCTGTAGAAGGGGTCGCCCGCAGCAAAAAGGGCAGCGTGGCGGGTGCGCAGGTTGTCCGCCTCGCGCTCGAAACGGGCAAGGCGGTCGGGGTCCGTTTCATACCCGCGGCTCTTGCTCTCGAAGTGGATCCCCTCGGCAAAGGGGGTAAAGACGTTGTACAGCCCCTCTTCGCGCAGGCGCAGGCAGAAGTCCACGTCGTTGAACGCGACGGCGAACCTTTCTTCGTCCAGGCCGCCCAACTGTTCGTACAGGTCCCGCCGTACCATCAGCGCCGCGCCGGTGACGGCGCTGACGTTCTGCGTGGTGACGAGACGGAACATGTCGCCGCCGTCGCCGCGGGGGTGGAACTTGTGGCTGACGCCCGCCGTCCCGCCCAGGCCGATGAACAGCCCGGCGTGCTGGATGGTGTCGTCGGGATAGTATAATTTGGCGCCCACGGCGCCCACATCCGGCCGCTGGCTGTAGCTGAGCAGCTCACGCACGAAGCCATCCGAGAGGATCTCCACGTCGTTGTTCAAAAGGAGCAGGTACTCGCCCTTGGCGCGCTTGGCGCCAAAGTTGCAGATGGCGGAAAAGTTGAACGGGCCGGGGTAGCGCAGCACCGAAAGGCCGGTGAAACGCTCCTCCGCCTCCTGGTAGTACGGCTCGGTGGCCTTGTCGCTGGAGTTGTTGTCCAGCACCAGCACCTCCATGTTGCCCCATCCGCCCTTCGTGTACAGGGAGGTGAGACAGCGGCGCAGGTCGTCCACATGGTCGGCGTTTGGGATGAGCACGCTGACGAGGGGGCCCGCCCAGGGCTCGTACCGGATGTGATATGCGCCGGGACGGCCTTCCAGCGGCTGTACGCTGCCCTCCAGCCGCACGCGGGCCAGGTGGTCGGCCAGGGCGCGCGCGCCTGCCTGTAGTGCGCCGGGCTTTTGGGCTATGCCGCCGGCCGTGGAGCCGCCGTGCCGCCGCCAGGCGTACAAGACTTTCGGGATGTGCGCCACGTGGTTTGCCTTTTCGGACAGGCGCAGGATGAGGTCGTAGTCCTGCGCGCCGTCGAACTCTGCGCGCTCGCCGCCGCCGATGCTCTCGAGCAGGCGGTAGCTGAAGGCGCACAGGTGGGTGATGTAGTTGCAGCCGCGCAGCATGTCGGGCCCAAAGCCAGGCTTGAAATGGTAGTCCACCACCCGCCGCAGCTTTTCGTCCAGCACGATCTCGTCCGAATAGACCAGCTGCGCACCCGTGTCACGGATGGCGGCCGCCACCTCGTACAGGGCGTTGGGCCACAGCACGTCGTCGTGGTCCAGCAGGAGGGCGTAGTCGCCCTCGCAGTGGCGCAGGGCGTGGTTTGTGTTTTCGGCGATGCCGCCGTTCTTGGGGATGCGGGTGTAGCGGATGCGTTTGTCCCGCGCGGCGGAAAGGCACACCTCGCGCACATAGGTGTGGGCGGCGTCGCTGCCGTCGGCCAGAACCAGCTCCCACTTGGCATAGGTTTGCCCCCGCACGCTGCGTATCATCTGCCGGAGGTATTTTTTGGGCGTGTTGTACAGCGGCACGGCCACCGAAAGGAAGGGCATGTCCGACCACCGCTCCCGCCTTTGGGCCTGCTTCTCGCCGCGTGTGGGCAGGGGGGCGTAGTAGCGCCAGGGCGAGCCGTGGACAGCCACGCTGAAGAGATGGGCGAGATAGCGTGCAAGAGCCCGCGGGCCCCGCGTGCGCAGTGTGTGCCAGGCGCACTTTGCGTGCAGCGAGAGACGTCCCGGCGTCAGGCGGCGATGGAGGGCATCGGGGGCGCTGAGGGGAGCGTCGCTCATGCGTTTGCCTCCACGCCGGTATTTTCCAGCGGCATGCCGGCATTTTCTTTGTAGTCGTTGCACACGCCGGCGCAGTCGCCCTGGGCCACCAGCCGCCCGTGGCTGAGCCAGGCGGCCTTGTTGCACATGCGCTCGATCTGCTCGATGGAATGGCTGACCAGCAGCACCGTGGTGCCGCCGCTCATTAGTTCCTCCATGCGGCGCTCGCACTTTTCCTGAAAAAGGAAGTCGCCCACGCTCAGCACCTCGTCGCAGATGAGGATATCCGGCTTCATGATGGTGGCAACCGAAAAGGCGAGCCGCGCCACCATGCCGGAGGAGTAGTTCTTTACGGCTACGTCCAGAAAATCGCGCAGCTCTGAAAAATCCACGAGTTCGTCAAATTTCGAATCGATGAACTGGGGACTCATGCCCAAGACGGTGCCGTTCAGGTAGATGTTCTCGCGGCCGGTGAGGTCCATGTCGAAGCCGGCGCCCAGCTCGATGAGCGGCGCGATGGTGCCCTGTACACGGCAGCTGCCGGTGGTGGGCTTCATCACGCCGGCAATGATCTTGAGCAGCGTGCTCTTGCCCGAGCCGTTCAGCCCGATGAGACCGTAGATGTCGCCCTTCTCCACGTTCAGCGAGACGTCGGACAGGGCGAAGAACTCCTCCACGTGCAGCGTGCCTTTGGCCTTGCGGATGAACCATTCCTTGATGCTGTCCACCTTTTCGGTGGGCAGGTTGAAGCGCATAGACACGTGTTCGATCTCGATCATGGGTTGGCTCATCGGTACATCTCCTGTGGGTGGTGTCTGTCAGTCATGCAATCGTGCGCGGCAAAAAAGAGAGGGCCGCGCAGCACAAAGGGATCGGAGGGTCATATATATAGAATAAAACGGTCCTGCAATCGTTTAAAGGCGGCAAAGCCGATGATGAGCGCGACGATGGCCCAGCCGCAGGTCATGATCCATTCCCAGCCGGTGGGCGCCGCGCCGTACAGCACCAGCTGGCGCACCATGGCTACGAACCAGTATACCGGGTTGCAGCGCACGATAATTTTCATCCATTGGGGCAGCATGCTCTCGGGGTAGAAGATGGGGGTGAGATAGGTGAGGGCGAGCGTGATGACGCTGTAGAAGTGTTTGATGTCGCGGAAAAAGACCACCAGCGCGGAGAGCAACATGCCTACGCCGATGTTGAACAGCGCCAGGATGAGGAAGGGTATGGGCGTGAGGAGGATCCACGGGGTGATGGGCAGGCCCTTCCAAAAGTGGAAAAAGATGACGACGGCAACCAGCGGGATGAGGGAAAACAGCGTGTTCACCGCCGAGAACAGGACCTTTTCGATGGGGAATATATACTTTGGGATGTATACTTTTTTGATGAGTGGCGCGTTCATCAGCAGGCTGTCCATGGCGCTGGTGGTGGCTTCGTTGAAGAAGCTGAAGGTGACCTGCCCGCACAGCAGATATACGGGGAAATACTGGATCTCGAACCGGAAAAGGTACGAAAACACCGCGGACATGATGATCATCATGAGCAAGGGGTTGAGTACGCTCCACGCCACGCCCAGCACGCTGCGGCGGTATTTTACCTTGATGTCACGGCCAACAAGGTTGGCCAGCAGGTAGCGGTAGCGCAGGAAAACCTCGCCCACCGCCTTGAGGTAGCCCATTAGCACACCCACCTTTCAAAGCAAGAAAAGTCCTGTTCTTTCAGCAGCGGCAGCACGGCGTCCTTGCCGCTTAGTTGGGGCTCGATGCCGTCCAGCGGCCAGGCGATGGCGATATCCGGGTCGTCCCAGCGGATGCCGCCCTCGGCGGCGGGGCAGTAAAGGTCTGTGCATTTGTAAGAGAACTGGGCGGTGTCGCTAAGCACTACAAAGCCGTGGGCGAACCCCTCGGGCACCCAAAGCATGCGGCGGTTCTCTTCCGACAGCACAGCACCTGCCCAGCGGCCAAAGGTGGGGCTGGAAGGGCGCACATCCACCCCCACATCGAACACGCTGCCCTGCACCACGGACACAAGCTTCCCCTGTGTATGCTCCGTTTGGAAATGCAACCCGCGCAGCACGCCCCTGGCGCTCAGGCTGCGGTTGTCCTGCACAAAGCGGGCGGTGATGCCCGCTTCGTCGAACTCGCCTTGATGATAGGTCTCCATAAACCAGCCGCGCGCATCGCCAAACGCGGTGGGTTCCACAATGACGATGTCCGGCACTTCTGTTTTTATAAAGGTAAACTTGCCCACAGGGGTTCCTCCTTGGTATGAGCCGCCCGCCGCCCGCGGGGCGAAATTCAATGCTTATCCGATCATCGAAAAGGATAGCACAAAAGGCGATTTTGTTCAACAGACCGGCGGTGGCCGAACCAGGTTTTGACTCGTCACTCTCTGCACCACCGCCCCAAGCCGGCGTGAGCGCCGGCTTGCCGGGCAGCTGTCGGGCAGGAACATTCAGCGCAGCAGTTCCACCAGGATGCTGTTTTGCACCAGCATGCCGCGCGGCGCAAGCGCCCAGGCGCCGCCGGGCGCTTGCAGGGCGAGGCCCTCAGCCTCGCAGCGCGCCAGGAAGGCGCGCTGCCGCGTGGAGAGCCTGCGGCCAAACCGGGCAAAGAGCGCGTCCTCTGAAAGCCCGGCCGTCAGCCGCAGCCGCAGCATGATGTAGTCGTCTGCGGTGAGGGGGCCTTCGTCTTGTGGGACAGCCGAACCGGAAACAAAAGCATCGACGTCCGGTGGGGTGGAAAAACGACGACCGGCAAGGCAGGAGTGTGCCCCCGGGCCGATGCCCAGCCAGTCGCGGCTGTCCCAGTACAGCAGGTTGTGCCGGCCCTCGAAGCCGGGTTGTGCAAAATTGGAGATCTCATACTGCGCAAAGCCCGCGGCGGAAAGCTGCCCGCAGGCGTATAGGTAGTGTTCCGCGGCTTCGTCCGGAGAGGGGAGACCCCCGGGCGGGGTGTTTCCCATCGGGGTGCCGGGCTCCAGCTTTAAAAGATAGGCGGAGATGTGGGTGGCGCCGCCCTCGGCCAGCAGCGCCAGTGTCTCGTCGAACTCGGCCCGTGAGTAGCCGGGCAGCGCCAGCATGATGTCGCCCGAGAGATTGGCAAAACCCGCCTCGTGGGCGGCACGCAAGGCGGAGCGGGTGTCCGCCGCCGTGTGCGGGCGGCCAAGGGCGCGCAAGCTCACATCCCGGGCGCTCTGCGCGCCCAACGAGAGACGGTTGGCCCCCGCGTCGAGAAACCCGGCAAGTTTTGGCAACAGCGCCGGACCGGGGTTTGCCTCGAGTGTCACCTCGGCGCCGGGCAGCGGGTCGGCCATGCGCACCAGCTTCGCCAGTTGTGCGCGCGAGAGCAGTGAGGGCGTGCCGCCGCCGAAGTAAAGCGTGTGGGGGCGCCGCAGCCGGCCGGTGGCGCGACGGCGCTGCAGCTCGCGCAGCAGGGCGTCCACATAGGCGTCGGGTACGGCGCTGTGGCTGCCGGCGGAGTAAAAGTCGCAATAAAGGCAGCGGCTTTGGCAGAAAGGGACGTGGATGTACAGGCCATAGTCGTCCATCAGCATGTCCTTACCGCCGGATGCCGTCGCGCACGCGCTTGTATTCGGGCTTCGTCTGGAACAGGTGGCGGCCCAGTGTCTCTAGCAGGGCGAACGCTTCGTCGGGCGGTGTGCCGGCGGTGCCATAGTCCGGCATCTCGTACACCTCGCACGCCGCGTTCCACCACAGGCCACTGGCATTGCGGGCTAGCCACTCGCGCCGGTAGCAGCCCACAGCGGCGTGCAGGTCGTACACGGCGGGCAGCGGGCCAAAGGCGAATTCGTCCGGTTTCACAAGGCGCTCCAGCCGGTCGCCCGTGCGCTTGGCGTAGTCGTCGAAGGGGTTGCGTCGCGGGGCGGTAGCGCCGATGACGGCGTCCAGCGCTGGACGCGCCTGCAGCGTGGCAAGGCAGCCCGCAAGGTCGGCCGCACAGCGCAGGGGACTGGTGATATCCAGGTCCAGCAGGTAATCATAAGGCGGCGCATCGCCCCGGCAGGCCTCCATCTCCAACAGGGTGTGGCGCAGGATATCCAGCCGGGTGACACCCTCGATGTTCAGTTCCGCGCCGCGCTGTAGGGGTACCACCTCGGGATAGGGGCCGCACACCGTTTCGCGCAAAAGGCCGCTGTCCGTGTTCAGCGCGAAATCGGCGCACACGTCCGCCTGTTCCGGCGCGCGCAAAAAAACCTCTGCGGCCGACAGCGCATAGTGCGCAAGAGGTTTGCCGCAAAAGGTCTTGAGGGCGAGATCTCGAAAGGTGAGGCGGCCGGCCGGTCCGCACAGGGTAATGAGCAGTCGGGTTGCCATACAGGGCCTCCTGGGTAACCGATGATGAAATGGCGATGCAAGCTGGTGCGGCTCAACCGGCGTTCGCGCCGGCGGGAGAAATGACCTCTGCCGGCAGCCAATGGCGCAGGTTGCGCGCAAGTTCTTGCGCGTCCACAGGTTTGGACAAAAAGGCGTTGAAACCGTTTTCCAAAAATAGTTTTTCCATGCCCTGCACTGCGTTGGCCGTCAGCGCCACCACCGGCGTATCGCGGTTGGGCCCCTCCTGCGCGCGCAGGGCGGTGGTGGCCTGCAGGCCGTCCATCTCGGGCATCATGTGGTCCATCAGGATCAGGTCGTATTTTTTCCCCCCGGCCAGTTGGAGGGCCTGGACGCCGGAAGAGGCGGTGTCCGGTTGGATACCGTACTCCTCCAGCATGAAGGCGGTCACCATCAAGTTGATCTCGATGTCGTCCACCACCAGTACCTGCGCGGCGGGCGCCTGGAAGTCGAGCGCTTCCAGCGGGGCGGTGTCCGCTTCGTCGGCCTGTGCGGGTGGTAGCGTGATCTCGCACGAGAAGCAGGAACCCCGCCCATACTCGCTGGCCACGCCCACGCTGCCGTTCATCAGCTCGCACAACTTGGCCGTGATGGCGAGGCCCAGGCCGGTGCCGGTCACGTTTTTGTTTTTTACCCGGTCCAGCTGCTCAAAGGCGGAGAACAGGCGCCCGATATCGCCCTCGCGGATGCCGATGCCCGTGTCGGTGACATCGAAGCGCACGCGGTTTTCGCCTTCAGCCACGGTGGCCGCCAGTGTCACCGAGCCTTCGTTTGTGTATTTGAGCGCGTTGTTCAAAAGGTTGTTCAGGATCTGGCCCACGCGGCGTTCGTCGCCCACCACCTGGCGGGGCAGCGCTTCGTCGAAGCGGCATTCGAACGCGAGGCCTTTTTGGTCGAACAACACCTCGAATACCGAGCGGATGTGGGCCAACAGGTCGCGCAGGTCGAACGGGGCGGGGACGACCTCCAGCCGCCCCGCCTCGATGCGTGAGAAATCGAGCAGGTCGTTGATGAGCCCCAAAAGGACGCGCGAGGAGTTCTGGATACCGTCGAGGTATTCGCCCTGCTTTTCGGATAGGTCGGTGCCGGCCATCATCTGCGAAAGCCCCATGATGGCGTTCATGGGAGTGCGTATCTCGTGCGAGACGGTGGCCAGGAAGTCGCTTTTGGCACGGTTGGCTTTTTCCGCCTGGCGTTTGGCCTGAAGGAGGTCGGTGAGGTCGTGGAAGGTGGCAAGCGCGCCCTCGACGCTGCCGTCGTCGCCCAGCATGGGGATGATCTGTATGGTATAGTCCCGCTCTTCGCCGGCGCAGGCGAAGTCCAGCGTCTCGTCTATGCTCACAGCGCGCTGGTCGAACATCGCCTGGCGCAGCAGCATGTCCATGCGGTCCACAAAAGCGGTGGGTGCAAGCGGGGCGAACGTCTCGCGGAAGGTGCGCCCGTTGATGAGCGCAAAGTTCCGGATGCCGGCGCGCTCCAGGAACACGCGGCTGCAATAGGCGATGCGGCCGCCCGCGTCGAACAGCAGCAGGATGTCCGGCTCGTTGTCCAGCAGCAGGGCCATATAGTTTTCCTGGCGGGTTTTTTCAGCAGAAACGCTGGCTGCAAGCCCTTCTTTGGCCATCGAGGTGAGACGGGTGCGTTCAATGGTGTCTTCCAGCGTGCGCAGCCGGCGGCGCAGGCGCTTGTTTTCCAGCGCCAGCTGTTTGCCCTCTTCCCCTTCGGCTGTGTATGGCGTGGGGACGGTCTTTTCGATCATGCGTTCCCTTCTTCCTGCCGCGGTTGCAAGCTCTTTGCCTGGCGGCCTGTGCGCTACAGGGCGCAGACGATGATGGTGTCGTTGTGGAAACGGTTCACAAGGCTGCCGTCTTCGCGCGGCAGGGGACAGATCTCGCCGCCCGAATAGGTGAACTGGAAGGGTATCCCGTCGCCCGCAGTATCGGTGACGGCTTGCATCTCCGCCAAGCTGTCGAAATTGAGGGTGAAGTTGCGCCCCATGCAGCTGAAGATGAGCAGCAGGCTGTGGCGGCCGGTGGCAAGCGCCTGCCCGATGGCGCCGCGCGCAGTGGCCAGCACGTCGTCGTGGTCGATGGAGCCGATACCCAGTGTGGCGTTTGGCGGGATCGAGCCGCCAAACACGAGATGTCCTTCCTCGGTGAGACCGATGGGGTTGCGGGTGACGGGTTTTGTACCGTCGTTGTAGTCGATGAGGAAGGGGATGGCCTTCAGGCCTTCCACGTTGCTGGCCTGGATGAGACCGAGGCTTTCGAAATAGGCCAGGGCCGGCATGTTGTTCACCGAGATGAGCAGGTTGTCCTTCGAGGCGGTGATGACCGCCTTTTGCTTAAGCGTTTTGGAGTCGTCCACCGAGGCGACAAAGAAGGCCGGCGAGACGTCTCCCCCGATGAACACGAGTCCCAGCGATTCGCGCAGCGCCTCGCCGTTGAAGATGATGCAGGATTCGGTAAAATCGGATGTGTGGTCGCACGCGAGGGTGCCAAAGACCGGCAGGCCGTCCAGCGCGTCGTTCAACTTGTCCAGAACAAGGTCGCCACTGAGCTGGAAGAGTAGCGGCACGTAGGCGATGGCCATGGCGGGCGTTGTGCCCAGGGCGTCTGCGGCGGTGCGGCAGGCGTCGCGGATGGGCTCGTCCGGCCCGTCGGTGAGGGGACGGGTGGCCACGGCGGCAAAGTGTACGTCGTCACTGGTGAGCACGGTCAGCGTGAGGGTGAGCTGGCCGAGCCTGCCAGGCACCGCGCACCCAATGGTAGTACAGCCCACCACATCGAAGGGCAGCGCCTGGCACACGGCGGCCACCACCCCAGTGTCGATAAACTCCGCATAGCAGGTGAGCAGGCCCACCGAATGGGAGCCCAGCGCGTCCAGGTCCAGCCCGGACAGCACCTCGGCCACGGCGGTTTCAGTGTCGTCTATTTCTTGCGTGTGTGCGCTGAATGTACGGATCATAAAACATACGCCCCTTTCACCCAAGAACAGGTTTTGTATATTGTATCGCAAAGGATGGGCATGCGCAAGCCGAAAACAAAACGCACGGCAGACTTATTTCGCCTGTCGACCGCTACTCCGGCCGTCCTTTGCGCCGCGGGAAAGACAGTTTCCGGCGTGGTTTGGAGGTGTCGGGTGGTTGTGTGGCGTGGGAACGGCGGTATTGCGCGATGAACTGCTCGTCCTTCACCTCCAGGTCGCGCACGCCGGCCATCGACTCGAGGTGGTGGGTGAGTTCGTGGAAGAGGACCTCTTTCAACGCCTGTTTTTGCCCCTGCACGCTGCGTCCGGCGCACACCTGCACAAAGGAGCCGTAGTAGATGGCGATATAGCGTCCCAAGCCGTGGGGCTCATAGAAATAGGTGCCCAGGGTGTACAGGTCGCCGCGTGTGCTTTCTGGCGAGACGCGGATATCCGGCAGCAGCACGATGCCGCCGTTGAGGTTTGTATAGATGTCGTCGGGAATCTCTTTGGCAACCTCGTTCAGGTAGGCGTCGGCCTCGTCGAAGCTGAGCAGGGCGCCGGGCGAAGAAGGGTCGTCTGTCATTCGGGGTGTCCTCTGTGCGTCGGTTTGCGGCCGTGCAGAAGGGCATGCGCAAGCCGCAAAGGCATTTATATCGTATTCATTTATTATACGCCAACAGGCGATGGGTTACAATCGAAAGCGGGATGGACGCGCCATAAAAACAAAAAAATCCGGCGGAAAACCGCCGGATCTGGTTGTTCTTGTAAGATATTGCTCAGGCCTCGGACGAATCCGCAGTGCTGTCGGCGGTGGAGGTGCTGTCGGCAGTGCTGGTGCTGTCGGCTGGCTGGCTGGTAGAGGTGCTGTCCGCAGCGGGGGTGGAGGCGGGCTCTTTGCTGTTGTTGCAGGCAGCCAGGCTCAGGGCGGCGGCAACAGTCAGGATGCAAGCACTCAGAATTTTTTTCATGTGTGGTACTCTCCTTTTTCCATCTGAGTTTGCCCCACGGCGCGGCCTTGCGCAAACAGGCGCGGCCGCGCTGGAACGGGGTTATTATAGCATTTTGATTGTGAAAAATAAATAAAAAAACAAAGACGATTTTGTGACAAACGTCTTGCAATTTGG
>JAVBQQ010000074.1:0-18914 GCA_031548875.1 Oscillospiraceae bacterium | reverse complement strand
GAAGACGGCATCCGCGCGCTGCTGGAGCGGGTGGACAGCCTGATTGTGATCCCCAACGAACGGCTGAAGCTGATCAGTGCCGAAAAAATAACGATGGCAAATGCTTTTGCGGCTGCTGATAACGTGCTGCGTCAGGGCGTGGAGAGCATCTCTTCGTTGGTGAACATCCCCAGCTTTATCAACCTGGACTTTGCGGACGTGCGCAACGTGATGCGCGACGCCGGCCACGCGCACATGGGCGTGGGCGAGGCCCGCGGCGGCAACATGGCTGCCGACGCCGCGATGGCCGCCGTTACCAGCCCCCTGTTGGAAACCAGCATTGCCGGCGCGCGCGGCGTCATCATCAACATCACCGCCTCGCCCGACGTGGCCCTGGAAGACGTGGAGACGGCTGCCACCAGCATCACCAGCGCCGCCCATCCCGATGCCAATATCATCTGGGGCGCGGCCTTCGAAGAGGACATCACCGATTCGATGCGTATCACGGTCGTGGCCACCGGGTTCGACACGGCCATGCAGGCCGCCTCGATGCAGGATGGCTACCGCGGCCCGCAGCCGTTCGCCTTCTCGGCCACCCAGGAGGGCGAGGAACCGCCCATGCCCCGCAACGACGACGATTACTTCGACGATATCCTCACCATGCTGAGCAACCGTGACGGCAGCGAGGAGAACTGAAAACAAAAGAAAGCCCCCGTGCAGCCTGCACGGGGGCTTTTGTGTTTGTAAAGACAGAGAATGATGGACAAGGACTACCGGTTCGCCGCGCTGGTGCCACGCTCCAGCAGGTAGGTGGCCTCCAGGTCCGCCATGTGCAGCATGACGCCCAGCGGGTAGTTGCGCCAGGCTTCGCTGATGGCATAGCTGCCGCCCTTCACTGCGTCATCGAAGCCTCCCATATGCCAGCGGATGGCAATGGCCTCACTGGTCTTGAGGCGCACGAAGCGCTCGATGAGAAAGACGCTCTTCTCGCCGTGGCCATAGGGGAACGCGTCCTGCACCGTGAAGGTGGGCACGCGCTCCCACGCGCCGGTGGCGTCGTCCTTCACATTGCGAAAACCGGGTTTATAAAAATTGGCCTTGCACAAATCGTGCAGCAGGCCGCAGATGGCAAGGCTCTCTGGGTCGATGCCGAATTCCGCGCAGGAGGAGGCAAAGCGCGCGCGCAGTACCTCGTATACGTTCAGACTGTGCATCACAAGGCCGGCCTCGCACGCGCCGTGGTAGCGGGTGGAGGCGGGCGCCGTGAAGAAATCTGTGGTTTGCAGCCAACTAAGAAGGCCGGCCGCGCCCTCGCGCGTGACCTCCTGCCCGAAAGCGGTGATGAACGATTGCTTATAATCCATCTCAGAGCTCAAGGTCGTCCAGCACGCCTTTGAGCAGGGATATCTCGTCGTGCGAGAGGCTGATGCCCTTGCCCATCTTGGTGCCGTCGGGGCTCCAGTCGCGAATGTCGTATTTGGGCTCGCGGTCGTTCCAGCTCACCATGTTCACCTGGCGCTCCCAGCCGTTTGCATTGGTGGAGAGCACCGCGATGCGCTCGGTGATCTCGTACTTGAATTCTGCCATTGTGTTTTCCTCCGATATGTATGTTCTGAAAAACCCGGCGGGGCCGGGCGTGTCAGTTGTCCTTCGGGTCCCGCACGGCGCACAGGCCGCCGGGGCAGTCGTCCAGATGGCGCACCCGGTAGCCAAGGCTCATCAGGCTGTCGCCCAGGTGCACATTCTCCACGGCGACCTCGGGCTGGTCGTGGGAAAGGTCGTAGTTCGCGAAGTTCCAAAAGCCCTTCACGCCCAGGTTCCTCAATGTGGGCGCCATCACGGCGGCGCTCTCCTCCGGAATGCACAGCACGGCCATGGTGGGGTGGTAGGCCGCGCAGTATTCGGTCAGGTTGTCTACGTTTTGTACAGTAAGTTCGCCCAGCGGGCGGCCGATCTCATACTCGGCGGCGTCGAAGGCGGCTATGAGGCGGATGCCGTTGTTGCCGGTGGCCAGGAAATGGGCGATGGTGCGGCCCAGGCGGCCGGCGCCAATGAGGATGGCGTCCAGTTCGGGGCCGTCCAGCAGCAGCTTCTCCAGCTCGTTGCACAGGTGGGACACGGTGTACCCGATGCCCTGCTGGCCAAACCCGCCGAAATGGTTGAAGTCCTGCCGGACCTGGCTGGCCGTGGTGCCCAGCAGTTTGGCCAGCTCGCTGGACGAGATGGTGGTCACGTCGGCCTTTTTCAGGTCGCTTACGTAGCGGTAATAGCGCGGCAACCGTTTGATGACCGGCAACGATACCTTGTTTTCCCCCATGATAATGTCTCCTTAGGCGCGTTCGTCGCGTTTACAGTCTGGCGATGGTTTCCATAACATAGGCGCCAAAGGCGGCGGATGTGGCCCCGCTCTCGCGCCCGGTAACAGCGAGTGTTTTCTCCTCGAACATGCAGATGTCCAGCGCGCGTTCAAGTTTGGCCGCCTCCGCCATGCGGCCGATGTGGCGCAGCAGCAGCACGGTGGCCCGCAGCATGCTGCAAGGGTCGGCGTAGGCGCCGCGGCCCTCGGCCACCATGCGCGGCGCCGAACCGTGGATGGCCTCGAACATGGCGTAGCGCTTGCCCAGATTCATGCTGCCGGCGGTGCCCACGCCGCCCTGGAACTCCGCCGCCTCGTCGGTGATGATGTCGCCATACAGGTTGGGCAGCACCATCACCTGGAAGTCCCGTCGACGCTTTTCGTCCACCAGCTTGGCGGTCATGATGTCCGCGTACCAGCTCTCGCACTCGATGCCGGGATATCCCCCGGCCACCTCCTGGCAGATGCGCAGGAACTTGCCGTCGGTGGCCTTGATGACGTTGGCCTTGGTGACGCAGGCCACCTTCGTCTTGCCGTTCTTTTGGGCAAAGTCGAAGGCCAGCTGCGCGATGCGGCGGGTGCCTTCGGTGGTGGTGATGGTGAAGTCGACGCTGATGCCGTCCTCGATCTCGAACCCCAGGCTGCCCACGGCGTAGGAGCCCTCCGTGTTTTCGCGGAAGAAGGTCCAGTCGATGCCCTGCTCCGGCACCTTCACCGGGCGCACGTTGGCAAACAGGTCCAGCTCGCGGCGCATGGCCACGTTGGCGCTCTCGATGTTGGGGCCCTTGTAGGCGGCGTCGGGCGTTGTGGTGGGGCCTTTCAGGATGACGTGGCAGCTCTTCAGCTCGGCCAGCACGTCGTCCGGGATGGCCTTGCCTGCGGCGATGCGGTTCTCGATGGTGAGGCCGGCGATCTCCCGGAACGCCACCCTTCCAGTGGCCACGTCCTCTTTGAGCAGGAAGCGCAGGATGTCCTCGCTTACGCTCGTGATGACCGGGCCGATGCCGTCGCCGCCGCAGATGCCGATGATCAGCTTGTCCAGCGCCTCGTAGTCCACAAAGTCCTTCTGCTCTTGCATGCGGGCCACGCGGGCCTTCTGCTTCTCCAGGATCTCTTCAAATTTTTGTTTTGCGGCGTTATTGTCCAGCATGGTTTGCGTGTCGTCCCCTCTCGATTGGTGTATTGCGCGTCTTGCTTTAGGGCATGAAGACCGCCGAATCCGGCTTTTTTTGCTTCAACTTGCGTCCGTCAGCCGCCGGCGCTCTCGCGCGTATGGTTCAGCAGCCCGCCGGCCTTGATGATGGCCGCCTGGCGGGCGGAGATGTCGCATCGGAGGGGGATCTGCCTGCCGGTGGCTTCGTCGCACAGCAGCACCCGGCCACTCGCAAGCCCCTCATGGATGCCCTGCAGCGTGAGGGAATCGCCCTGGGCCACGGTGTCCGCGTCGGCGGGGTCCTCAAACTCCAAGGGCAGGATGCCGGCGTTCACAAGGTTGGCCTTGTGGATGCGGGCAAAGCTTTGCACGATGACCGCCCGGATGCCGAGATAGAGCGGCACGAGGGCCGCGTGCTCGCGGCTGGAGCCCTGGCCGTAGTTCTGCCCGCCTACGATGTAGCCGCCGTGTGCGCTCTCTTTGGCGCGCTGGGGAAAGGCGGGGTCCACCCCCTCGAAGCAGTACTGCGAGAGGTGAGGAATGTTGCTGCGGTAGGGCAGGATCTTGCTGCCGGCGGGCATGATGTGGTCGGTGGTGATGTTGTCGCCTACCTTGAGCAGTACGGGCAGGGTGAGCGTGTCGGGCAGGGGCTGCGCCACCGGCAGGGGTTTTATGTTCGGCCCGCGCACGATCTCCACAGTCTTGTAGTCCGCTTCGCTCGCCGGCAGGTCGATCATATTGTCATTCACGGCAAACTTCTCCGGCAGGGCAAACGCCGGGATGGGCGACAGGGTGCGCGGGTCGGCAATGTGGCCGGCCAGCGCCGATGCCGCGGCCGTTTCGGGGCTCACGAGGTAGATGTGCGCGTCGGCGGTGCCGCTGCGGCCTTCGAAGTTGCGGTTGAAGGTGCGCAGGGAGACGGCGCCCGAGGCGGGGCTTTGCCCCATGCCGATGCAGGGGCCGCAGGCGCACTCCAACAGGCGTGCGCCTGACGAGAGGATGTCTGCCAGGGCGCCATTCTCGGCCAGCATCTCCAGCACCTGGCGGCTGCCCGGCGAGATGACCAGGCTGACCGAGGAATGTACGGTTTTTCCCTTCAGGATGGCGGCCACAGCCATCAGATCGGCAAGGCTGGAATTGGTGCAGCTGCCGATGCACACCTGGTCCACCTTCACGTCCGCAAGTTCCGTCACCGGCTTCACGGCATCGGGGCTGTGGGGGCAGGCGGCCAGCGGTTGCAGGACGGAAAGGTCGATGGTGAGTTCTTCGTCGTATATCGCATCTGCGTCAGGCGCCAAGGGGGTGTAGTCCGCTTCGCGTCCCTGCGCCGCCAAGAAGGTACGGGTGGTCTCGTCCGAGGGGAAGAGCGAGGTGGTGGCGCCCAGTTCTGCGCCCATATTGGTGATGGTGGCCCGTTGGGGCACGCTGAGTGTGGCGACGCCAGGGCCCACATACTCGATGACCTTGCCAAGGCCCCCCTTCACGGTCATGCGGCGCAGCACCTCCAGGATGACGTCCTTGGCACCCACGAAGGGGGGCAGAGCGCCGGTGAGCGTGATGCGCACAGCCTTGGGATAGGCAATGTAATATGCGCCGCCGCCCATGGCCACGGCCACGTCCAACCCGCCGGCGCCCATGGCCAGCATGCCGATGCCGCCCGCCGTGGGGGTGTGGCTGTCCGACCCGATGAGCGTCTTGCCGGGTACAGCAAAGCGCTCCAGGTGCACCTGGTGGCAGATGCCGCAGCCCGGGCGGGCATAGCGAACACCGATTTTTTTAGCGATTGTGCGCAAAAACGCATGGTCATCAGCGTTCATGAAACCGCTTTGCAGGGTGTTGTGGTCCACATAGGCGATGCTCAGCTCGGTCTTCACGCGGGGGATGCCCATCGCCTCATATTCAAGATACGCCATGGTACCGGTGGCGTCCTGGGTGAGCGTTTGGTCTATGCGCAGGCCCACCTCGCCGCCGGAGGTCATCTCACCGTCTAAAAGATGCGATGAAATGATTTTTTGTGCCATGGTCATTGCCAAATCCATCAGTTCCTTTCCGCTTTGCGATATAAGTAACTATACTTTATTCTAAAAGGGGTTGTCAAATGGGGGATACAAAAGATGTAGATTTATGGTATAATCTCGGCTAGGGGTGTTTTGGCAGCGCGCACTGTGCCACAGCCGTGCATTTGGCGCGCCCCCGATAAATTGTGAGAAGCAAATCCAGATACCCGGAGGAAACCCCATGAGCGTTTGGACGGCCATCTGGCAAGGGATCTTGCAGGGCGTCACTGAATTTTTGCCCGTATCCAGCAGCGGCCACCTGGTGCTGTTCCAGCATTTCACCGGCAGCTCTGGGGAAGGCTCGCTGTTTTTCAACCTGATGCTGCACCTGGGCACGCTGGCGGCCGTCATCGCCGCCTATTATGAAGAACTGTGGATGCTGGTGTGCGAGCTGGGGGCCACCATCAAGGAGATCTTCACCGGCAGGTTCCGCCCGAAGGCGCAGACCTCCGGCCGCAAGATGCTGTACATGCTCATCATCGCCACGCTGATGATGGTGCTGGTGATCCCGCTGCGCAAGGTTGTGGGCAATGTGACGGGCGATGCCGATATCGTGGTGGAGGGCATCTGCTTCCTTATCACCTCCATGCTGCTGTTTGTGGCCTGCGGCGTGCGCCGGGGCAGGGCAGGCATCGGCAAGATGCGCGCCCGCCACGCCATTGCCATCGGCATCATGCAGGACATTGCCACCTTCCCCGGCATCTCCCGCTCGGGATCCACCATCGCTGCCGGGATGATCCTGGGCTTTGACCGGGAGCTGGCCGTCAAGTTCAGCTTCCTGCTGGGCATCCCGGCCATCATAGGCGGCGCGGTGTTCGAGATCGGCGATGCGGCCGAGCAGGGCATCGAGGTGCAGTTCTGGCCGCTGTTTTTGGGCATGCTGGCCGCAGCCGCGGTGGGCTACCTGTGCATCCGGCTGGTGCGCTGGCTGCTGCTGTCGAACAAGTTCCGCATCTTTGCGTGGTACACGCTGGTGCTGGGCATCGTCGTCGTCATCATCGGCGTGGTGGAACACGTTTCCGGCACTCCCATCGGCGCCGGGGCAGGCGCCTCGCAGGCGGTTTCCGATGTGGTGTCGGCCGCCACCTCCGCCATATCCGGCGGGTAGGGCGGCCGCAGTTGCGTGGCAACTGCCGTTGCGTGGCAACTGCCATTGCGTGGCAACTGCAAGCAATCAACGAAAGGCAGGCTTTTCTTGTAACGGATGGCAAAAACGAAACGGAAAACGAAAAAAACACAAGACCTTGACCGCCGCTGGAGCATTCTGCTCTTCGGTGTTGGGGCTTTTGTCCTATTGCTCAGTTTCATCCCGGGGGAATCGGGCTGGGCGTGGATGCGCACGAACATCCTCTTCGGTGCGTTTGGTGTGAGCGGCTGGCTCATCGGGCCGCTCATCATCTTTTGGGCGGTGCTGGTAAGCCAGGGCAAGCCGGTGCTGGGGTGGGTCATACGTGGGGTGCTGTTCCTGCTCGCGCTCTCGGGCCTTGCACTGGTGTTTGGCAGGGCGGAGTTTGCGGGCCTGTCCTTCGTGGGCACGCTGCAGGCGCTGCACGCAAACGGCGCCGAGGTGGGTTTTACAGGCGGGTTGTTGGGCGCGGTGTTCGGTTGGACGCTGCTCACCGCCTTTGGGCGTATTGCCGCGCGGGTGTTTACCGTGCTCATCCTCATCGTGGCGGTCATGTTCTTCACCCGGGTGACGCCGGGCGACGTCTTCTATTTTTTAAGCGGGCTGTTTGGCCGCGCGCGGGATTATGGCCGCGCCCACAGCGAGGAACGCCGCCTGCGCCGCGAACGGGAATATGACGAGCTGGACGGCGAGTACGACTATGACGATTATGAGGATGCGCCGCCGCCGGCTTCCAAGGCCCCGGCGTTCATCAAGAGTGCCCGCCGCAGCCACACTGTGGATATCTCGCTGGGGCCGGACGCCGTGCACAGCGAGCCGGGCGTGCCCGCCGCTGCGGGAAAGGCCTTTGCCGGCAAGCCGGAGGAGGTGCGCATTGGGCCGGGCGGCACCTTCGGCATGAACCCGCTGGGCGGCGCGCCCATGGAAGACGACCTGTTTGGCGCCGAGGGCGCGGCGGACGACGGCCCCATCGAGCCGTTCCCCATCTCGCGGCCGGCCGCCGCGCAGGTTGTGCAGCCGTCCATGCGAGAGAATTTAATACGTCCGTTCGATCCTTTCTCGGAGGAGAGCCTTGTGGACTTCGACAGCGAAGAGGGGGGCAACATCCTGCTGTTCGGCGAGCATGACCCCTACGCCCCGCTGGGCGGTGCGGACAGCCGCATCCCGCGCGGAACGCTCACCGACGTGGAGTATATCTCGCCCGAAACGCCGCCGGCGGCCCCGGAGTTTGACCTGTTCGGGCGCTCGGTGGCACAGCAGCCGGTGCAGTTTCCCTACCACGCGCCAAGCGAGCAGCATTTTGCGGACAAGATGCAGGGCGCCGCCGGGCGTGAGCCCGCGCCCCTGCCCGACGCGCCCGCAGCCGGCACAGCTGTTGTGCCCCCGCAGGCTGCGGCTTCGGCAGAGCGGCCTGCTGCCGATGTAGAGGACACGCCTTTGTGCGGGGGAGAGGGTACGCCCCCCTCTGTGGACGCGCTCATCGACCGGGCGGCGGCCCCCAAGGCCAGCACAGCGCCGGGCGCGGCTCCCGAGCATGAAGAGCCGGACGGCCCGCTGCCGTACACCTATCCGCCGCTCTCGCTGTTTGCGGCCACGCCGCCCGAGAGCACCGCCGGCGCCCGCGAGGAGATGCAGAAGACGGCCAAACTGCTGGTGGATACGCTGGCGAGCTTTGGCGTGTCCACAAACATCCTGGACGTCTGCCGCGGGCCCAGCGTTACCCGGTATGAGATCCAGCCCCAGGCCGGCGTCAAGATCAGCCGCATCACGAATCTGTCCGATGACATCGCCCTCAACCTGGCGGCCGCCGGCGTGCGCATCGAGGCGCCCATCCCCGGCAAGCCCGCCGTGGGCATCGAGGTACCCAACCGGCGCAAGAGCACCGTGGGCATCCGCAGCATTTTGGAAAGCAGCGCCTTTACAAGCCAGTCCAGCCCGCTGGCCATCGCGCTGGGCAAGGACATCGCCGGGGAGAACGTGGTGGCCGACCTCACCAAGATGCCCCACCTGCTTATCGCGGGCAGCACGGGCAGCGGCAAGAGCGTCTGCATCAACGCCACCATCATGAGCCTTCTGTACCGCTCTTCGCCTGAGGACGTGCGCATGATCCTCATCGACCCCAAGGTGGTGGAGCTGGCCGAGTACAATGGCATACCTCACCTGATGATGCCGGTGGTGACCGAGCCCAAAAAGGCTGCCCAGGCGCTGGGCAACGCAGTGAACACGATGGAGCAGCGGTACCACCTGTTTGCCGAGTACGGCGTGCGGGACATCGCCTCCTTCAACAAGCTGGCCGCCCGGCGCGTGGACATGGACAAGCTGCCCTACATCGCCATCGTCATCGACGAGCTGGCCGACCTGATGATGGTGGCCGGCAAGGACGTGGAAAACTACATCTGCCGCCTGGCCCAGAAGGCGCGCGCCGCCGGCATGCACCTCATCGTGGCCACCCAGCGCCCCAGCGTGGATGTCATCACCGGCCTCATCAAGGCAAACATCCCCAGCCGCATTGCCTTTGCCGTGAGCAGCCAGGTGGACAGCCGTACCATCCTGGACGGGGGCGGCGCCGAGAAGCTGCTGGGCATGGGCGACATGCTGTACATGCCCATCGGCGCATCCAAACCGGTGCGCGTGCAGGGCACCTTCGTGCGGGACAAGGAGATCTCCGAGGTGCTGCGGTACATCAAGCGCACGTCGGACGCGCACTATGACGAGGGCTTCATCGCCGAGATGCAGGCCATACAGCTTTCGGGCGCGGCGGGCGCCGATGGGGACGACGCCGAGGCCGACGGCGACATGCTGCGCGACCCCACCTTCATCAGTGCAGTGGAGACGGCGCTGGACGCGGGACAGATCTCCACAAGCTACCTGCAGCGGCGGCTGCGCCTGGGCTATGCCCGTGCGGGACGCATCGTGGACGAGATGGAGCGCCTGCATATCGTGTCCGAGCCAAATGGCTCCAAGCCCCGGGAGGTGCTCATCACCCGGCAGCAGTGGCTGGAGATGAGCATGAACAGCGGAGAGTGAGTTTTCTGTGACAGGCGCCCACTGAAAGATTGCATGCAAGCACGCAAACCCCACAGGAGGAACATACAATGAAATTTCACATGGGTATGGAGCCGCATGAGATAAAAGAACAGGTGCACTATACCGTCTACCATGCGCCCGATTCCTTCGGCCGCAAGGGCCGCCGCCGCCGCATCCTGGGGGATATTCTGTTCGCGGCGATGTTGGTATTGGGCGTGCTGATGCTCTGGTGGGGATTTAACGGACAGGTGCTCTATTTCTTCTTGCTGGGCGTGCTGGCCGTGGCCTTGGCGGCCTTTGGCCTTGCGCTCAGCCTGGCCCATTCGCAGGCACTGCGCGCCGCCCGCTACCGCAAGGAACGGGAGCACGCCATCTTCTCTGGCCGCAGCTGCCAGATGGACGACACGGGCATCACCGTGGAGCAGGAGGACGGCGGGTACCGGCTGTTCGTGGGCTGGGACGCGTTCGACAAGGCGTACGAGTCGCCCCTGTTCTATTTTTTTCTCTCGCCCATGGCCACGGTGGCCTTCCGCAAGAAGGATCTGCTCGGCCACGAGGCCGAGCTGGAGGGGTATATCCAGGCCCATTTTGTAGACAAGGAAAAACCGGTGCTGCGGGAGAAGAGGACTGCCAGCAGTGCGTGAACGTGTTCCCCCGGGCTGCGGCAGCAGCGGATGAAAAGATGAAAAAGACCAAAGGAGAACCATGCCCTCGATAAATGACACCGCGCAGAGCGCGGATTTTTTGCCCACGACGCCAGGGGAAGTGCTTGCCCGCGGCTGGGCGGACGAAAACGGCTCGCCCGCCGTCGATTTTGTGCTCGTCTCGGGCGACGCGTATGTGGACCACCCCAGCTTTGGCGCGGCCATCATCGGCCGGGTGCTGCAGGCCGAGGGATATCGCGTGGCCATGCTGCCCCAGCCCGGCTGGGGCACGACGGCGGCCTTCCGCGCTTTTGGGCGGCCGAGGCTCGCCTTCCTCGTGTCCGGCGGGGTGGTGGACTCGATGGTGGCCCATTACACGGTGGCCAAGCGCCGCCGCACCTTTGACGAATACTCCCCCGGCGGCCGGACCGGCCTGCGGCCCGACCGCTGCGTGGAGGTGTATGCAAAGCTGGCAAAGCAGGCGTACCCGGATGCGTTCGTCGTCATCGGCGGGCTGGAGGCCAGCCTGCGCCGCTTTGCCCACTATGACTACTGGACGGATACGGTCCGCCCCTCCATTCTGGAGACGAGTGGGGCGGACCTGCTTTCCTTTGGCATGGGCGAGCGCAGCCTGCGTGAGATCGCGGCGCGGCTGGCTGCAGATGCGAACGCAACTGCGGGCGCGGCCGGGAGCGCATCTGCGGATGCAAACGACCTCACCGACATCGCGGGCACGGCCTGGCTTGCCGATTTTGCCCAGCTGCCCGCGAAATATGCCGAGTGCGCATCCTATGCCAAGGTGAAGGCGGACAAGGCTGCCTACGCCAAGGCCTGCCGCATCCAGCATGACAACCAGGACCCCGTTTCTGCGCTGCCGCTTGTGCAAAAGCAGGGCGGGCGGTACCTTGTACAAAACCTGCCCGCAGCCCCGCTGGACCGGGAAGAACTGGACGCCGTGTACGCGCTGCCCTTCACCCGCAGGTGGCACCCGATGTATGATGCGGTGCCTGCAGATGCGGGTGCCGGGCAGGATGGTGCGCATGCAGCGGGCGACGACGGCAAAAAAAGTTTGGTGAGCGGTGTGCCGGCGCTGGAAGAGGTGGCATTTTCCATCGCGCACAACCGCGGCTGTTTTGGCGGGTGCAACTTCTGTGCCATCACGTTGCACCAGGGCCGCCGTGTGCACAGCCGCAGCGAGGAGAGCGTGCTGGCCGAGGCCCGGCGGCTCACGCAGCAGCCCGGCTTTAAAGGGTAGATTCACGACGTGGGCGGCCCCACGGCGAACTTCCGCGCGCCCAGCTGTACGCAACAGCTGGAAAAAGGCGTGTGCAAGGGCGCGCGGCGCTGCCTTGCGCCCTTGCCCTGCCCAAAGCTGCGGGTGGACCACAGCGAGTACCTGGCCATCCTGCGCAAGATGCGCGCGCTGCCGGGCGTGAAAAAGGTGTTCATCCGCAGCGGCATCCGCTTCGATTACCTGGTGCACGACCGGGACGAGCGCTTTTTCCGGGAGCTGGTGGAGCATCACGTGAGCGGCCAGCTGAAGGTGGCGCCCGAACACTGCGCCCCGGCGGTGCTGCGGGCGATGGGCAAGCCGCCCGTAGAGGTGTACGAGCGGTTTGAAAAGCGGTTTTACGAGCTCTCCCGCCAGGCGGGCAGGGAGCAGTATCTGGTGCCCTACCTGCTGTCCAGCCATCCGGGCAGCACCCTGCGCGACGCAGTGGCCCTGGCGGCGTGGCTGCACAAACACAACCTGCGGCCGGAACAGGTGCAGGATTTCTACCCCACGCCGGGCACCGTATCCACCTGCATGTTCTACACCGGGCTGGACCCCTACACCGGCGAAGAGGTGCACGTGCCGCGTAAGGACGAGGAAAAGGCGCTGCAGCGGGCGCTGCTGCAGTATTTTTTGCCAAAGAACGCGCGCCTTGTACACAAGGCGCTGCTGCAGTGCCACCGGGAGGACCTGATACCGGTGTTGTTGCCCGCGAGCGCGCGCAGGGGCGCGCAGACGGGAACGTCCACGCCTAGGGCTAAAGGCAGCCCGCCCGCCAAGGGCGAGGGGAAAAACACAGGCAAAAAGGATGCTTCTGCGCGTGGACGTGCCGCCGGGAAAGCCCCGACCGGGCGCGGAAACGACTGGGGAAAGACCGCTGGGAAGGCTTCGATCGGGCGCGGCGGGAAGCCGGGAAAGGCGGCAGGCTCTTCCGCCGGAACACCTGCGGGGCCCCCCCGGCGCTCCCGAAAAGACAATAGCAAGCCTGGACGCCCGGGCAGGAGGAGGGCGTGATGGCACAGGGAAAAAAGGGCACAGGGAGCGCCCACCGGGGCAAGAAGCAGCGCCGGGGCCTGCAAAAAGGCGTTGCGGGCGTGCTGGTGGGCGTGCTGCTCGTGGGTGTGCTGGGCGCGGCCCTGTTGGCATCCCCGGACGCGCAGGCCGCCCTGGACGGCCTGTTCGGCATCGAGCAGGCGGCGGTGGTGCCACCGGCGGAGGAGCCCCGCCCGGAACAGAGTGCGGGCGGAAGCGCGCAAAATACGACGGCCCATGTGCACTTTATCGACGTGGGGCAGGGTGACGCCGTGCTGCTGGAGGACGGCGGCGAGTGGGCGCTGCTGGACGCAGGCCCGCCCGAAGGGCAGGATGGCCTGTTGGCTTACCTGAAGGCGGCGGGGGTGGATGCCTTCCGCTATGTGGTGATGACCCACCCGCACGCAGACCACATCGGCGGCATGCGGGCGGTTGTGGAGGCGTACCCCATCGGGACGGTGCTGCTGCCCGACCTGGACAAGGCGCCCTACCCCACCACGGCCACGTTCGAAAAACTGCTACAGGCGATGGTGGACAAGGGCCTTTCGGCCAAGACGATGCGCGCCGGAGACGAATACTCGCTGGGCGCTGGTATGCTTAGCGTGCTGGCCGACGGCGTGGATACCGACGACAACTACAACCTGCTTAGCCCGGCGCTGCTGTTTGTCAGCGGCAAGCTGCGCTTCCTGGACACAGGCGACGGCGAGAAAGCGGATGAAAAGGAACTGCTGGCGGCGGGCGTTTCGGTGCGGGCAAACCTGTACAAAGCCGCCCACCACGGCAGCACTACCAGCAACACGCAGGCGTTTTTGGAGGCCGTGCAGCCCGAGGTGGCCGTCATATGCTGCGGGGCGGGCAACAGCTATGGGCACCCCCACCGCGAGGTGCTGCAGCGGTTCGAAGAACTGGGCATGCGGGTGTTGCGCACCGACACAGACGGCTCGGTGGTGGCGTGGGCGGCCGCGGACGGAAAGATGCACACCTCCACGGCGGTCGCCGCCCAAAACGGTGCAAAAAAAGCCGCATAAGGCCGGCCCCGAATGGGCATGCAACTGCAGGACGCACTTTTGAAGACACAGTTTGGCACAGGACAGGAGGCAGCCATGTATTTTTCCATCGACCGCATCGTGCAGGGGCAGGCAATGCTGATCGGCGAGGACGAAAAGCCAATGGAGATACCGGTGTGGATGCTGCCCGATGGGGCGAAATCTGGCGACATGCTGTTGTACACGCGTGGCAAGTTTGTGCTGGCGGAGGAACGCGCAAAGGAGCGCCGCCAGGGCGTGGCCGATATGCTGGGCATCCTGCTGAAAAACGGCGACGAGGAGAACTGAACGCCGGGATGGCCGCATGGCAGGGCCTGAAGCAGTGAGATTGAGCGCCGGCTTTGTGCCTTGCGCCGGGGGAGCGCACGCCACAAAACCGGCAGGCTCGGATATAGAAGCTAGAAGGGATGTGTTCGTATGAAAAAGTTTTTTGCGGAATTTAAAGAGTTCGCCCTGCGAGGCAACGTGATGGACCTGGCGGTCGGCGTCATCATCGGCGCCGCGTTCGGCGCGGTGGTAACATCGCTCACCGACAACATCATCTCGCCCATCATCGGGCTGTTCACCGGCGCCAATTTCGATTCGCTGCACGCGGAAGTACTGGGTGTCAACTTCACCTACGGGGCGTTCATCACGGCCGTCATCAGCTTTGTCATCACGGCGCTCGTCGTTTTCCTGCTGGTGAAGGGGATGAACCGCCTGTCCTCGATCGGCAAAAAACCGGCGGCGGAAGAGGAGCCCACCACCAAGGTGTGCCCCTTCTGCTGCACGGATATCCCCGCGAAGGCAACCCGCTGCCCCAACTGCACCACCCAATTGGAGGCGGCCGATGCGCCGTTGATCTGAATACTTGCGCGAAACTCGAATGACCCCATGCAAAGGAAGGGAATGGATTGAGGGCGGCATTTTACACACTGGGATGCAAGGTGAACCAGAACGAGAGCGCGGCACTGGAGCAGATGTTCTGCGACGCGGGCTATGAGATCGTGGCAGCCACGGCCGCGGCGGACGTTTACGTCGTGAACAGCTGCACGGTGACAGCGGAGGGCGACGCGAAAAGCAGGCGCTGGCTGCACCGGGCCAGGCGCCAGAACCCGTCGGCCGTTACCGTGCTCACCGGGTGCTTCCCGCAGGCTTTCCCGCAGGAGGCGCTTGCGCTGCAGGCCGACGTGGTGACGGGCACCGCTGCGCGCGGCCGCCTGTTGTACCATCTGGAGGACTTTTTGGCCACCGGCCAGCGGGTGGTGGACCTGCTGCCCGCCCAGAGCAGTTTTGAGGAACTGCCTGCCGCCCACAGCCCTGAGCGGACCCGCGCCTTCGTGAAGATCGAGGACGGGTGCAACCGCCGCTGCGCTTACTGCATCATTCCCACTGCGCGCGGGCCCGTGCGCAGCCGGGCGGAGGACAGCATCCTGGCCGAGGTGGCGATGCATGCGGCGCAGGGCCGCGCGGAGGTGGTGTTCACCGGCATCAGCCTGCCCAGCTACGGCCGCGACAGCGGCACGAATCTTGCCGACATCGTGGACAAGGTGGCGCACATCGAGGGTGTGCGGCGCATCCGGCTCTCCAGCCTGGACCCGGACCTGCTGGACGAGGAGAGCATTGCCCGGTTTGCCGCCCAGCCGAAGCTGTGCGGGCATTTTCACCTCAGCCTGCAAAGCGGCTGCGACGAGACGCTGCGCCGCATGCGCCGGCCGTATACCACCACGCGTTATCGCGCGGTGGCTGGGGCGCTGCGGGCGGCCATCCCGGGCGCGTCGCTCACCACCGATGTGATCGTGGGCTTCCCTGGGGAGAGCGGGGCGGACTTTGAGGAGAGCGCGGCGTTCGTACAAGAGATGGATTTTTTGAAGGTGCACGTGTTCCCGTTTTCGCCCCGGCCGGGTACGCCGGCGGCGGCGTTCGAGGGGCAGCTGCCCAAGGCCGAGCGCACCCGCCGCGCGGCGCACCTGCAAAAACTGGCGGACGGGGTGCGTGCGGAATGGATCGCCCGGCGGAGTTTGGGGGGCGGGCATGAGCAGGTGTTGCTGGAAAAACCGCTGCCGGACGGGAGGTTCACCGGCTACACTGCAAGCTATATCCCGGTGGCTGTGCGCGCGCCGGGCGCTGCGCAGGGAGACGTGGTGGATATTACGCTGGGCGCCTTCGACGGCGAGCGTGTGGCGGCCTTTCTGGCGGGGGATGTGGGGGTCTCTTTGCCGGACGAGACACAATCAAGCGAAATATCATGAATCCTGCACAAAAATAACGCGCCCTCTTTGGCCCTTACAGGGGCCCGCTTTGCTTGACAGTGGTGCCGCCCAGAAGGTAAAATGGGACTAGAGATTCGAAGCGCGGGCGGCATTTTCCATCCGGTTTCTGGGCGGGGGTTTGCGCCGTCTGGCGCATCTGTTTTGAATGGTCCGGCAATATCGGCCGATTGGGGTGATGGGCGTTGGGCGTTTGCTTGAACACCGGCCTTATGCAAAAAGCGGGATACCTGCGCGAGGATGAGGTGGCCGCGTTGATGCCCGCAGTGGCGACGGCGCACGGCCTGCTGCACGAGGGCCGGGGCCCGGGAAGCGATTTTACAGGGTGGCTCACCCTGCCGCACGACTATGACAAAACTGAATTTGCACGCATCCAGGATGCGGCGGCCAGGATACAGGGAAACAGTGATGTGCTGGTGGTCATCGGGATCGGCGGCTCCTATCTGGGGGCGCGGGCGGTCATCGAGGCGGTGAAATCGGCGCAGTACAACCTCACCTGCTCCGGCACGCCGCAGATTTTTTTCGCCGGAAACGCCGTCAGCCCCGCCGCTTTGGGCGATATTGTCGCCGCCTGTGAGGGCCGGGATTTCTCGGTCAATATCATCTCCAAATCGGGCACCACCACAGAGCCTGCCGTCGCGTTCCGTGTCTTCCGCGGCCTGCTGGAAGAAAAATACGGCAGGGAGGGCGCGCGGCAGCGCATCTACGCCACCACGGACAAAGCGAAAGGCACGCTGAAAGCGCTGGCCGACAGCGAGGGCTACGAGACTTTCGTAGTGCCGGACGACGTGGGCGGCCGGTACTCGGTGCTCACGGCGGTGGGCCTGTTGCCCATTGCCGTGGCCGGGGTGGGTATTGGCGCCCTGTTGGCCGGTGCGGGCGAGGCGATGGAGACCCTCTCCGTGTGCGACGAGCGGAACGACTGTTACCGCTGGGCGGCGGTGCGCAACATCTTGGCACGCAAGGGCAAAACGGTAGAGTTGCTGGCCTGCTACGAACCGGACTTCGCCATGATGAACGAGTGGTACAAGCAATTGTTTGGCGAGAGCGAGGGCAAGGACGGCAAGGGTATCTTTCCGGCCAGTGTCATCTTCTCCACCGACCTGCACTCGATGGGGCAGTATATCCAGGACGGCGGGCGGTTTTTGTTCGAGACGGTGGTGGATGTGCGGGCGCCGCGCACGGATATGCTCATCCCGCCGGGGGACGACGGCGACGGCCTGAGCTTTTTGGCCGGCCGGCCGGTGAGCCTTGTGAACCGCATGGCCATGCAGGGCACGCTGCTGGCCCATTCGGACGGCGGGGTGCCGGTGATGAGCTTGGAGCTGTCCTCTCTGCAGGCGGAGCAGGTGGGCTACCTCATCTATTTTATGGAGAAGGCGTGCGCCATTTCCGGCTACCTTTTGGGGGTGAACCCCTTCGACCAGCCGGGCGTGGAGAGCTACAAGAAGAACATGTTCGCGCTCTTGGGCAAGCCGGGCTATGAACAACAACAGCAAGGCCTGCAGGCGCGCCTTGCGGCGCTGGAATAGGTTGCTAACCGCGCGCGGCGGCGGTGAAAGCCGGCCGGTGCGGAACAAATATACGGAGGTACTACACATGGTCACACTCATTGTTGGCAGCAGAGGTTCCGGCAAAACCAAACAGATGGTCGACCTGATCAACAAGTCCGTGAGCACAGCGGACGGGAATGTGGTCTGCATCGAAAAAGGAATGAAACTGACATACGACCTGGACCATAAATGCCGATTGATCGACATGGAAGAATACAAGATACACGGGTACGATACGCTGTATGGCTTTATTGCGGGCATCTTGGCCGGCAACTATGATATCACAGACCTGTATGTGGATGGCATCCTGAAGATCGGCGAAAAAGATCTGGTGGGCCTGGGCAACCTCATCGACCGGCTGGAGGAGCTGGCCGGCGAGAATGTCCGGTTCACCATTACCGTTTCCTCCGACGAAGAAACCCTGCCCGAAGGCGTGCGCAAATACCTGTGAACCCCGGTTGACTTTGCGAGGGGTTGTGTGATAAAATCTACTTCGCGGCAGCTTTGCATAGCCAAAGCTGCCGCGCTATAGGCGGAAGTGCTGGAATCGGCAGACAGGCACGTTTGAGGGGCGTGTGTCTTATGGCGTACGGGTTCAAGTCCCGTCTTCCGCACCAGTGTGGATAATCTTACAGCAACCGAGTTTCGGGGTTGTAAGGTTATCCACTTTCTTTTTGTCACCGGGCTTTGTGGCCTTTGGATTGCGGGGGCGGCGTGCGCACAGTATGCCGTACCTGCTTTTTCTTTTTGCGCTTGAACAGTGGCGTAATCTCGTTGCACATTTCCCGCATACCTTGCTGAAAACCCGGTGTGTCATAGCAAAGCACCGTCACGCCTTTTTTGTCCATGTGGCTGTACCACTGGCCGCTGTGGGCAAAATCCCGCCAAAAACGGCTGGGGTCTTTGGCTATAACCACATCCACCCGCCCCGCTTCAATGTCAGCGTTCAGCTTGGCAAAAGCGGGGCGCTCTGCGGTTAGGCCGCTGTACCCATTGTCGAGGTATTCGGCGGTTTCGATGTAGCCCATCTTCCGTGCATACGCCAAAATGATTTGCCGCTGCTGTTCAATGGCCGCGCCGGGGGCTTCTTCGTCGTCACGCGCCACCCGGCAGTAGATGGCGCACCTTGGCTTGTTGTCAGGCAATTTGCTCCACCGCCTTTCCCGGCTCGTAGGCCACCATCACGCCCTTGCGGGTGTTCACCACCACGTCAGGCACGGGCAAGTCCAGTTCTGTGGGAATGTCAATAGTGCCGATGCAGTTGTAATGGATGGTGATGCGCTGGACGTGTACGCCGTCCACCTTCTCGGCGTGACTTACCTCGATGCGCTCCACCAGTTCATTCAGCATCCGGGGCGTCAGCTTGCGGGCGCGGGTGTACTTGCGCACGATGGCGAGGAAACCATCGGTTGTCAAGGC
>JAVBQQ010000004.1:0-68219 GCA_031548875.1 Oscillospiraceae bacterium | reverse complement strand
TGCAGCAGCGATTCGTCAACCACCACCACATAGTCCGGCCGGTGTATGTTCGAATGGATGGTGCAGGGTTCGTCACTGATGCGGTTGTACGCCGTGATAGGCGCGCCCATGCGTTCGGGCCCGTACTCGGGAAAGCCCTGTACATATTTGCCCGCGGCAAACGCCGCGTCGGCCAGTAGCAGGCATGCCGTTTTGGCGCCCTGCCCGCCCCTGCCGTGCCACCGTATCTCCACCATGTTCTGTGCCATCGTACTCATCCTCCCCTGTCTTTCGCCGGGCGTGCCGCGCACACCCTCAAAAAAGCAGGCTCCCGCCCCGTAAAGGGACGAAAGCCTGCGCGCTCTTTCGCTGTACCACCCAATACCCTGCATACCCACGATATGCGCTTCCTGTAACGGGGAATGCCGTCAGCGCCTACTCCATCCAGAGTGTTTCGGGCTGCAACTCCGGAGGGATGCGCGCACAGCCTGTCGGTACCAGCTTCCACCACCCGCTGGCTCTCTACAACCTTCAGCCGGACCCGCCTGTCTCCATCATCGTCTTTGCATGTGTTATAATCATTAAATGAAATTATAAAGTATGGTAACAAAACAGGGGCAAAAAGTCAATCCCCGCTTCGCGAATGTGAATAAGCACTGCTTACTTCTGCTGCTGGCATCTACGCTGTCAACTCATGCCTGCCCGCTTACCAGCCAGGGCGCCGGCTCGGCCGCGAAGGTGTTTTTCGCCGTCAGCTTGGCCACCGAAAGCTGCACCACCTCGCAGCCGCCGATGCCGTACTGCTCGAACAGGGCGGGCAGGCCAGCGGCGCAGCGGAAGTCCAGCGTGTAGATGACGAACGCCATGTGCGGGTTACACCGCAAGAGGCACTGTATCTCCTGCTCCATGCTGGCCGACGCCACCAGGAACGCCAGGGACGGCACCGGCAGCCCGGCCATCGTCCCGTCGTCCACATGGTCGATGATGGTGATGTTGTTCAGCCCGAACTTTTGGATGTTCTCCTCCATCGTGTCGCGGTCGCCCTGGTTGTACTCCACGGCGACGACCGCGCCCTCGCTGGCGATGATGGCCGACTCCACGGCGATGCTCTCCCCGCTGATGACGCAGACGGTGTCGTCCAGTGCAAGGTGCATCTTGTTTAGGATCACCGCCCGTATCTCGCTGCCCACATAGTCGATGGAGCCGCGCGAGAAGCTGCTGTTGTTCATGCCGATCTTGTAAGTGCTGCGGGCGTTGGGGTTCAGGATGAGCATGCCGGCCGACGCGTTGATGCCCCGGTCGATCATCTCGCGCAGCTTGTTGCACTTGATGGGCCCGGACGGCTCGGACCCCTCGTTGTACCACACGGTACACTCGCCCAGGCCGGCGTCCCACATGCGGTAGAAGATGTCCTGGTGGCCGGCCTCTGTAAAGGCCAGCACCGCCGCGTGCGATTCCACCATCGGTATCAAATTCTTGTTCTTGCGGGTGATATCCAGTATCCGCACGCGCTCCAGGTCCACCTGGGCATGTTCTGCATAATATTGCAACCAGGCCAGTATCTGCGCATTCGTGAACAGTTGCTTCTCCATATTCGTACCCCCTCGCCAAGAGATACTTTAGTATAACCGAAACCGCGCCGTTTGGCAATCCGCCCGGCGCGGCCAGACGCCAAAAGAGCTGCCATTGGTTGCCTTTGGACACGTCTGTATGCTATACTTACACATTATTAGTGTATATGTTTGCCCCTTGGGAGGGATCAGGCAGGATTGAGCGTCTATAGAAACCGCCAGGCGCAGGAAACGCACAGCCAAACGTGGCTGCACAAACACCACAAGACCATCGTCCCGCTGGCCATCCTGGCCGCGGGGTTGCTCGTGGCTTTTTTTGTGTACCAGCTGGCTGTCTATCCCATGACACTACAGCTCTCGCAAACGGGCACTACCGGTGCCGGGGCGGAATATCCCTCCGACCCCATCAAAAACGGCCAGCTGCTCGAGCAGGAGATCTCCTCGTACGATGCGATGGACGGCATCGGCCCGCGGTTGTTTTTGCAAAGCATCACAGACGAGACGGTCGTCCTGCACGGGCGGCTGCTCGACGCGCAGACCGGGCAGGAACTGCTCACCATGGAGCAGACCTTCCCAAAGGCACAGGATGGCATGTGGCTCCCGCTGCCCCTCTCCTCCCACCTGCCGGCAGGCGACGACCCGCTTCTCCTTCAACTGTGGGTGGACGGCGTGGCGGACGACGCCACCCTCTGCCTCTGGCTCGCCTCCGACGGCCCCTCCCTCACCGTGGACGGCGAGGAACCGGGCGGCAGCCTCATGCTGGGCTATTACACCACCTCCGGGTTCCTCACCACATACTATTGGTGGATCGCCATCCCCCTCGTTTTGCTATTGGCCGCATTGTGGTGGCTGCTGTTTGCCGTAAAAGCCCAGTTGCACCATGTCTTCCTGCTGGCGGCCGCCGTTCTGGGCATCCTGTTCATGTTCGTCTTCCCGCCCTACTCCATGTATGACGAAGAGGGCCACATCAAAAACACCCTCTATTACTCCGCCCAGCTCACCGGCGACCAGACCCCCGGCGCCGGCGGCCTTGTGCGCCGGGCGGAGGACGAGATGACCGGCTTCAAGCACCTGGCCCCCACGCGGGACCAGTACTACCATGTGTGGGCCCACCTGTTCGACAGGGCGGATGCTTCCCAAACCGATGTGGATCCCGTATTCTACATCTACGGCCAACCCACCCAGTACATCGTACCGGCTCTGGGCGTTACGCTGGGGCGGGTTTTGGGCCTGGGCCAGGTGCCCACGCTGTACCTCGGCTGCCTGTTCCAGCTGGCGCTGTTCGTCGCGCTCGTCTGGCTCGCCGTCCGCATGGTGCCCTTCAAGGCGCTGTTCGCCATGCTGGGGCTGTTCCCCTTCCTGCTGGCCAGCGGGGGCAGCTTTTTGTACGACGTGCCCGTGAACGCACTGAGCTTCTTGTTCATCGCCTGGGTGCTGCACCTTGCGTTTGGCAGGTCAAGGATGCGTGTTTTCGACATCATCGCCCTGGCTGTGCTGGCGCTGTTGTTGGTACCCATGAAATACGCCTACCTGCCGCTGGTGCTGCTGCCGCTCATTATCCCCAAGGCGCGCTGGCCCCGGCCGGTGGTCAAGCGGGTCTTCTGCATCCTCCTCATCGTGGGCGCCGTAGCCCTTCTGGGCCTGCTGGTGGGGCAGAGCGTCCTCTCCGGTCTCACGTCCGGCGCGCGCTACTCAGACGGCACTGAGATGTACGGCTTCTCCGGCGTCTTCCGCCACCCGCGCGAATTCGCCCGCATGTTCCTCGCCTCTTTTGTGGACCAGCTGGGCCTGCCCCTGCGCGCCGCGGAGTTCCCGCTCATCCTGGGCATGCCGGAATGGCTGCACTTCGTCATCGCCGCTCTGCTGCTGCTCAGCGTCTTCCCCGCGCAGGAGGAATCCCACCTCACCGTGGCGCGCTGGCAGAAGGGTTGGATGGCCGCCATTGCCGTCCTGTGCTACCTGCTTGTGCTGCTGGCCGCCCTCACCTGGACGCCGGTGGGCAGCTATCTCATCGCCGGGCTACAGGCGCGCTACCTCATCCCGGTGCTGCCGCTGCTTGTGCTGCTGGCCCACGGCCTGCTGCGCAAGAAGCGGGAAAACGACCGTCTGCTGCTGTACAGCATGGGCTGCGTCGACGTGTTCAGCATATTGTACGTATTCTTGCAAACCATCCACAACCAGGTCACGGTATAAAAGGAGCTTTGCCGAGGTAACATGGCCGTATACTGTATCTTCAGCGCCCAATACCGCCCCACCGTAGGCGGGGTGGAGAACCACACCTACTACCTGGCCGACCAGATGGCCCGCCGAGGCGATGCGGCCATTGTCGTAACCAGCGCGCTGCCCGGCCTGCCCGAATGGGAGGCCCAGCCAAACGGCGTGCAGGTGGTGCGCCTGCCTTCCTTTCTGCCCGCCGGGGGCAAACTGCCCTTCGTGCGGCGAAACGCCCGCACAAAAGCGCTGATGGCGCGTGTGGCCGCCCTAAAGCCGGAGCGCGTCATCCTGCAGACGCGGCTGTACACGCTCAGCCTGCTGGGCGCCCGCTTTGCCAAGCAGCAGGGCCTGCCGGCCATCCTCATCGAGCACGGCCACGCCTACACCACTACCGCCAATCTCCTTGTCAACGCCGGGCTGTCCGTTTACACGGCCGGCCTGCGCAAGCGCATCCTCGCCCTCTGCCCCAGCGTATACGCCGTGTCTGAAAGCGCCGCCGCCTGGCTGGACGCGCACGGTGTCCGTCCGCTGGGGGTGCTGCACAACGCCGTCTCGGCGGACGCCATCCGCGACGCGCAGTCAAAGCCCGGGCGGGACTACCGCCGCGAAGCCGGCCTGCCGCCAAACGGCCATCTCATTGTTTACACAGGGCGGCTAATGCCTGCAAAGGGCGTGCCACAGCTGGTGCAGGCGGTGCAAGAGTACAACCGTTCCCACGAAGACCCCCTCTGCCTGCTGCTGGCCGGCGAGGGCGCGCTGGAGCAAACACTCGCCCGGGACGGAGACCCGCACATCCGCTGTCTGGGCCGCCTACCCTTTGCAGAAGTAGTCGCCCTGCTGGGCTGCGCGGACGTCTTCTGCCTGCCCACCGATATGAACGAGGGCCTGCCCTCCTCGCTGCTGGAGGCCGCTGCCTGCGGGGTGTATGCCATCGCTACGAACAGGGGTGGCATCCGCGAGGTGCTGCCGCCGGGCGGCGAATACGGCGCGCTGCTGCCCGACAACCGCCCCGGAACATTGCTGCGCGCGCTGGAAGACGCCCTGGCGGACCCCGGCCGCCGCGCACAGGTAGCCACCCGCCTGCAAGAGCGGGTGCTCGCCTCTTTCAGCTACAGCGCCCTGTGGGAGCAGCTGTCCGCGCTGCCCTGGACGGACAGTGCAAACTGATCCATGCTGGCCGCGGGCAAGCCCCGCGCCCACGTGCCTTCGGCTCACAATACTCCGCCACCTTCCCGCCGCGCACAGAAAGGAACGAACACACCGGTGAAACTCCTCGTCATCATCCCCGCCCACAACGAGGCGGGCTCCATACGGCAGGTGATCGTCGGCCTGCGCCACACCTGCCCCCAGTTCGACCTGGTGGTGGTGAATGATGGCAGCACGGACGAAACGGTCTCCATCTGCCGGGGGCTTTCCGTGCCTCTGCTGGACCTTCCCATCAACCTGGGCCTGGCGGACGCTGTGGGCGCGGGCATGAAATATGCCTGGAACAAGGGCTACGACGCCGCCGTCCAGTTCGACGCGGACGGCCAGCACCTGCCCGAGAGCATCGCACCCATGCTGGAAAAGCTGGCCGAAGGGTACGACATCGTCATCGGCAGCCGGTTTGTCACGGAAAAGAAGCCGTTCACCCCCCGCATGCTGGGCAGCCGGTTCATCTCCTGGTCCATCCGGCTCACCACCCGCAAATGGCTCACCGACCCTACCAGCGGCTTGCGCATGTACTCCCGGCGCATCATCCGCGAGTTTGCCAAGGAGATCAACCATCCGCCCGAGCCGGACACGATCAGCTACCTGGTGCGCAAGGGCGCCCGCGCGGCCGAGATCCAGGTGGAGATGGGCGAGCGGGAGACGGGCCAGAGCTATCTCACCACGCTCAGTTCCATCAAATACATGCTGCAGATGAGCGTTTCCATCCTGATGGTGCAGGGCTTCCGCGGAGGGCGTTTCACCGACGCCCCGGCACAGACCGCCGGCTCGTGCGCAGTTGCTGGGCAAACAGGTGTGCAGCAACTGTTTGAGAGCGGCGGTGCAAAGGGCAGCGGCTCGAACAGTCAGCGGGCCGCCGCCCCAACTCCCGGCGAAGGAGGGCAAGGCCATGAGCATTGAACTGCGTCTCGTCCTGCTCGTCTGCTCGGTGTTCACGCTTCTCTTCTTTTTGGCGCAGATACGCAAGAGCCGCATGCAGATCCCCTACGCCATCTCGTGGGCGCTGTTCAGTCTGCTGCTGCTGCTCATGGGCGTCTTTCCCGACGCCGTCAGCTGGGTCTCACGCAAGCTGGGCTTCCAGTCGCCCTCCAACCTCGTTTTCGTCGTCATCATCTTCATCCTCATCATCAAGCTGTTCACCACTACCGTCAAGCTCTCGGCCATGAACCGCCAGATCGCCGACCTCGCCCAATCCATCGCGTTGCAAAAACGCGAGGAGGAGGAACTGGCCGCCGAGGTGGGCGCCCCCTCCTCCCCTCCCCCCTCTGCGGAGCGGGCGGGAGACGACGCACCGCCGCAGGACGGTATATAACCACAAGACCCCATCCGCTTTGCGGACGGGGTCCCTTTTTAGGTTTTGTGATCTCTTCCAAATATCCGGTACCAAGAGCGTCACTCACAGCACGCAGGAGAACCCGCCGTCCACGCTGATGTACGTACCGTTGATGTAGTCGGACGCCTGGCTTGCCAGGAACACCGCCGTGCCCATCAGCGAACCGGGATCGCCCCAGCGGGCGCCGGGCAGCCGGCTGGAGATCTTTTCGTAGAGCGGTTTGTTCTCCTTCACGCCCTTGTTCACCTCGCTATCGAAGAACCCGGGGCAGAGGGCGTTGCACTGCACGTTGTACTTGCCCAGCTCGTTGGCAAAATCGCGCGTGATGCCGATGACGCCGTGCTTGCTGGCCACGTAAGGCGGGCAGTTCATGTCGGCCGTGAACGAGAGCGCGCTGCCGATGTTGATGATCTTACCGCGGCCCTGCTTCATCATCACCTTGGCCACCTCGTGCCCCATGAAATACACGGCGTTGAAGTTGACGTTGATGATCTTCTCCCACGCGTCGTCCGGGTAGTCCTCAAACGCGTTGAAGATACCCAGCCCCGCGTTGTTCACCAGGATGTCGATCTTGCCGTACTCGCGCAGGCAGCCGTCCACAACGGCATGGATGTACGTCTTGTCGGTCAGGTCGCCCTTGATGAACGCCACCCGGCGCCCCTCGGCCTCCACAGCCTGCTTCACCTCGGACACATCATCGATGAAGTGCGGGATGTACAGGTCCGCGCCCGCGCGCGCAAACGCCACGGCGTATGCCATGCCCAGCCCGGTGTTGCCGCCCGTAACGATGGCCACCTTGCCTTTCAGGCTAAAATAGTCCATCGAGAATTGTTCGATGCTCTTGTCCACGATACCACTCCTTCCGCAAGGCGCGTGTTTATTTCAACAGTTCCGATACCCGCTTGGCAATGCCTTCGGGGTCCATGCCGTAGTATTTGTACACCTCGTCCGGGTCGCCCAACACAGCAAACTCGTCGGGCAGGCCAATGCGGCAGAACTTGCCGCCAAAGCCGTGCTCGCACAGGAACTCTGCCACCGCGCTGCCCAGCCCGCCGTTGATGGAAGCCTCCTCCACCGTCACCACAGCGCCGGTTTCCTTGGCGCACTTGGCGAGCATCTCGGTGTCCATCGGCTTGATTGTGTGCATGTCGATCACGCGGGCGTTGATGCCGTGCTTTTCTTTCAGGATCTTGGCGCCCATCATGGACCAATACACAGAAGACCCCGCGCTGATGATGGCCACGTCATTGCCCGGTATCACCTCGATGGCCTGGCCGATGACGAAATCGTAGCCGGTGTCGGCATACACGTTGGGCGAGCCGCCGCGGTCGATGCGGATGACCATCGGGCCCTCGTGCTTCATCGACTGGCGGATCACCTTCTTGCACTGGTCGGCGTCGGCCGGCACCACCACCGTCAGGTTGGGGATGGCGCGGTAGAGCGCCAGGTCCGCCACACAGTTGTGGGTGGGGCCGCCCGCTGCGGTAACGCCAGCGTGGGTGCCGATCAGCCGCACGTTCACGTCGTTGTATGCAATGTCGGTGTGGATCTGGTCGGCTGCGCGCAGCGAGAGGAACGGCCCGAACACCTGCGCGAACACGATCTTGCCCGACAGCGCAATGCCCGCCGAGGCGCTCACCTGGTTGGGCTCCGCAATGCCGAAGTTGAAGCAGCGGTCGGGATATTTCTGCACGAACTTGCCCGCCGTGGAAGAGGGGGCCACGTTGTCCGTGTAGGTAAACACAAAGTCCAGGCCGTCGTCGGCCATCGCCATCATCTCTTCGCCGTATGCCTCGCGCGCATTGGAGAGCATCTGGTCAAAGTCGAACGTCGTTTTCACAGCCATAATCTATCTATTCCTTTCTTTGACGGTCTGGGGAATTGCGTGGAAGCGCAATTCCCAGAGATAAAACTGAACATGTGCGTTCAATTTTATCTCACCCTCCTGTTCCGTTCTACCGAGGCCAGCGCCCGTTCCAGTTCTTCTTTGGCAATGCCGCCACCGTGCCACTTCACGTTGTGCTCCATGAAATCCACGCCCTTGCCCTTCACCGTGTTGGAAATAATGGCAAGCGGCCTGCGGCGGGAGAGCGGGTCGGACGGCGGCATGTTCTGGAACGCCTCGCACACGGCATACATGTCGTTGCCGTCGATGGTCACCACGTCCCAGCCAAAGGCGCGCAGCTTGTCATCCAGCGGGTCGATGTTCATAATCTGGCTGGTCGGGCCGGTCATCTGCAGGCCGTTCTTGTCTATAATGGCCACAAAATTGCCCAGCTTATGGTGCCCGGCGGCCATAAAAGCCTCCCAGTTGGTGCCTTCGTTCAGCTCGCCGTCACCCACGATGACGAACGTCCTCCAGTTCTTTTTCTGCATGCGAGCGCCCAGCGCCAGCCCCATGCCCACCGACAACCCGTGCCCCAGGCTGCCCGCGCTCACCTCGATCTGCTGGCAGTATTTGCGGTTCGAATGCATGCCGAACTTGGCGGTGTCCAGCGTCTCAAAATGCTCCACCATATAGTCCATGGTATACATGCCCATATCCTGGAAGATGGTGTACAGCGTCTCGGAGCAATGCCCCTTGCTCAGCACCAGGCGGTCGCGCTCCTCCCAGCAGGGGTCTGTGGGGTCGTAGTTCATGTACTTGTAGTACAGTGCCACCGCCACTTCCACGATGGAGAGTTCGCCCCCCAGATGGCCCATGCCAATGCGATAGATGAAGTTGAGTAGATCCTTGCGGATCTTGACGCATTTGTCTTCCAGTTGTTTTACAAGCTCGATGTCGATGTTGTAGGTGTACATACCTGTCCTCGCTCCTCTCGTCGTGAAATGGGGTTCACTCGTTCTCGAATGTATTGCAGCGCAGCAATATCTTGGGATATTTCCCGCTCAACTGCTCGCGGAATGCCTCGGCCACGTCGTCCAGTTCGAATACCTTGCCTGTAAAATCGTCCAGATCGAATTTTTCCATCATCTGTAGCGTGCGGGGGAAGGCGTACGGCGCAATATAGGTGCCGCTGATGGTCAGTTCGTTCTTGTAGCAGTATTTGTACAGGTTCAGCGGGAACTCGTACGTGTTCGGGTACATGGCGCTGTACAGCAGCGTGCCGCCAAACGCCGTGATCTCGGGCAGGGCGCCCACGGCCCGCACGGAACCGGAGCAATCCACCACCACGTCGTACCCAAGGCCTCCCGTCAGCTGCATGGCCGTCTGCACCACATCCTGCGCGGTGGGGTCAATCACATGGTCGGCCCCGAACTTTGTGCCCAGCGCGCGACGCGTCTCGATGGGCTCGATGAGCGTGAGGCAGGCTGCGCCGGACATCTTGAGCGCCTGCAGCGAGAGCAGCCCGATGGGCCCGCCGCCGCAGATGGCCACCCGCTTGCCCACCTTCATGTCCGCCTTGTCCGCAATGCGCACCGCGATGGTAAGCGGCTCGAACAGGCAACCCTCTTTCAGGCTCACCGAATCGGGCAGCCTGTACACCTGGCTCTCGTGCCAGGTAAGGTACTCGCTCATGCCGGGGTGGTTGCTCTCGTCGGCATATTGGCAGAACTGCTGCTGGCCGTTCTGGCAGTAGTAGCAGGTGCCGCAGAACTTCAGGAAGTTGCCGGCCACGCGGTCGCCCACTTTCAGGCCCTTTTTGGTGGCCTTCTCCCCCATCTCCACAATCACGCCGCTCACCTCGTGGCCCAGGCCAAACGGCACCGGCCAGCCAAAGATGTTCTCCTGCACGCAGTGCGGGTCGGAGCCGCAGATGGCCGCGTACGCCACCTTGATCTTCACATCCTCAGGGCCAACCGGGTCCTGCGGAATGTCCACTACCTCCACCAGCCCGGCATCCGGGGCGGCGGGGTCGCGCAACTGTCCCACTTTCGAGGCTTGTACAGATTTCATCTCCATCTTCTCCTTACTCGGCTTTCCCCGGCGCAAAAAACAACGCGCACACGATACCCGAATTTCATGCTACTTTACTATAAATTATAGCTATCCCAGCCATGGTAACAATATAAAAAACAGACAGCCACCACCTGCAAATTGTCCTTTTCTGCGGGATTTCGGGCCACCGCCCGTGTGCAATTATCGCCCCAGATGTTTGTAACAATTGTGAAGTTGAAAGAAAGCGGCCAGTGTGGTACTTTAATAAGAGGTGGTGAAGCAAGGTGTATATGAAAGCGGAGTCTCTCCTTTATAACATCGAGCGCACACAGATACCCATGCACAGCGGTGTTATCGAGGTGAACTATGTCGAGATGGTAGACGAAAGCAACGTAGAATTTTCGCACACACACGTTGATTATGAGGTCTACTATTGCGTAGAGGGCAGTCTCCAGATCAAAATGGAAGGCTTTGAACATATTTTACTGCCCGGGCAGTATGCACTGCTTTCCCCCGGCACGGTGCACGAGGTGCGCTACGACCCGCATATCCCCAAAAAATACTTCATCTTCATCTTCCAGCTCTCCCAGTTCCACAAGCGCCCGGTGGAGAGCGAGTCGGTCTTTTTCGACGCGTTTGCAGAGCTTTTCCAGGAGGCCTCGTTCTTTGTGGGGGCCGACCGCAACAATGCCGCCCCTCTCATCGAGAAGATGCGCCAGGAGCACACCGACCGCCTGTACGGCTACAAGGAGCTGATGCGCGGCTGCTACCTCGAATTCATCATCCTCATCCTGCGCAACCTCATCCCAAACGACGGCCGCCAGGGCATCGACAACCTCAACATCAACATGGCCATCAAGATCACCGGCTATATGCACCAGAACTACAACAAAAACATCGCCCTGCAAGACGTGGCCGATGCCATGTTCGTCACCCCGCGGCACATCAACCGCATCTTCCAGGATTATTTTGGCTCCAGCTTTCACAAGACGCTGCGCACCTACCGGGTGAACTACGCCAAAAACTACCTGCACGATACCGACTATTCCATCGAAAAAATCGCAGAACTGGTGGGTTTTTCCTCCGCGCAGCAGCTGGTGAAGATGTTCCTCGAGGTCGAGGGCGTCAGCATCTCGGAGTACCGCGCCCGCCACAAAGCGAGTAGTCCTCAGGAATCACACGATGAGGAAGCCGAATCGTAATGCGCCTGCCCGGGCCTGGCCTTGCCGCCAGTACCGGGAATTTTTATATGCCCACCCGGCTACAACAAGCCGGCAAACCCACGCATACGGGGTTTGCCGGGCTTTGGGGCGGCAGCCAAAAACGCTGCCCCGCCTTTACCCTTTTACGAAAAAATGCTGCCCATCACCAGGTTGTAGATGCGGTCGTCCGCCCGTCCCACGACCGGCTTTATAAAATCTTTGAACGCGGGGTCGATTGTGGGGTTGTTCTCCATGAACTCGTCGATCGTCTGGCAATATTTGATTGCCTCTTTCTTCACCTCATCCGGCATGTGTATCATCTCCTTTTGGTTTTGATGTTTTTGTCGCGCCCGTGCGCGCAAAGAGGGGCTTTCGGCGCCCTTTAATAGGTCGCATTGGCATGCAGCCAGTCCAGCACGGCCTGGTATTTCTTCACGTCTATGCTCTTGATATCCATGATGCCCTTGTTCAGGCAGAAGTAGAACCTGCCGCCCGGCGCGCAGGTGTCCAGGATGCGTTTCGCCTCGTCGATGCACTCCTCTTTGCTGCGGGTGAGAGTGATGGTGGCGTCGAAAAAGCCGCCGATGACATGCTTCTTACCCACTGTGTCCTTCAACAGCTTCATGTCGCCGTCCTCAAAACGCACGATGGTGCTCTCGGGCAGGCTGGCCAAATACTCCGCATAGCGCGTCCAGTCCTGCTCGGCGAACAGGTTGTACCCCACGCCGGCCTTGGCCGCCTCCACGATCAGCTTTTCCATCGAGGGCCAGTACAGCCGCTCGAACGTCTTCAGGTTGATATACGGAGCCAGGTGCAACGGCATCAGGGCGATGTCGCCCTTCTTGCTGCCGGCGGGCACGGCCTGCTTTAAAAGCAGCGGCAGCACCGCGTTGCAGGCGGCCTCCACCTTGTCCGGGATGCGTCGGCAGTCCATCGTGATGGATTTGAAGCCGCGCAGCTGGTCGGCCAGGAAATCGAACGGCGCCACGGCCAGGTTGCCCTGGATAAACTCAGGCGAATAGCCGTATTCGTCGGTAAGCGCCGCCACCATAGCGTTGTTGTTCGCCTCATACCAGTCCCAGCAGTCCACAAATTTGGCCATCGTCATTGCCTGGCGGGGGCCGGTGGTGTCCAGGTGGCTGCACACGCGGGGCAGCATCTTGTCGATGATGGTGCCGTAGGGGTCTGCGATGAACTCGTCGTAGTCCTCCACCTGCATCGTCTCGATCTCCGGGTGCTGGATGGTGCCGGTGGACGAAAGCAGCCAGTTTTTGGCGCCCAAAATCTGGTATGCCCCGGCGAAACGCATGTTCTCGCAGGGGTACGAGTCGGAATAAAAGTCCCTGCAGATAGCGCTGAACGCCTTGTATTGCAGGTCGGGGTCGTAGTGGGCGCGGCGCAGGTCCACCCCGGCGTAGCCGCAGGCCATGTCGAGCGAATAACAGCCAACGATGAACACCCGTTTGGGAATACCACCGGCAATGGTCGTTTCGCGCATCTCCAGCCGTTCCTGTTGTTTTGCCTTCACTGCTTCGGTCATCTGGGTCTCACGTTCCTCTCTTGTATATACTCTTAAAGATATCTGTTTAATACGTTAAATAAAACCCTCTATACTTTGTGAACAAAATATCAATGTCCTTATTGCTATTTTTATTGATTATACACCACCATTTGCCAGCGGAAAAGGACAGTTTGGCCGCCAGTAGTGTCTGTTTTTTGTATTGTCGGGCAGGGCATGGGGGATATAATATAACATAAAGATATGGGCCAAAACGCGGTGTTGGTCGAGCTTTTTTGCTCTTTACGGCAGCCGCCGCAGCCTGAAGGGAGGGACGCGCAGCCAGTGGCCGATGATAAGGACTACACACAACAACCTCCAATCTCCCACGAAGAAGCTGTGGAAGATGTGCTGGACTCGATAACGCCGGCAGATGCGGAAGGAACGCCCCGTAATTACGAGAACGAGGTGGAGATGCACGGCATCAGCAAAAGCTTCGATGGCGTCAAGGCGCTGCAAGACGTAAGCTTTTCCGTACGCCCCGGTGAGATCCACGCCCTGATGGGGGAGAATGGCGCGGGCAAGTCCACCTTGATCCGCGTACTTTCCGGTGCGCACGAAGCCGACAGTGGGGAGATCTTCCTCAAAGGCGAAAAGGTGAGCATCTGCAACCCGAAGGACGGCATCCAGCACGGCATTTCGGTCATCTACCAGGAGTTCGCGCTCGTGCAGCACCTCTCGGTGGCTGAAAACATCTTTTTGGACGAGTTCCGCTCCAAAAAGTACATCAACTGGAAAGAGATGCGCCAGCGCGCGCGGGAAAGCCTCGAATCCATCGGCTTCTCAGACATCAACGTGAACGCCCGCGTGATGGACCTGTCGGTGGCATACCAACAGGTGGTAGAGATCTGCAAGGCGCTCATGCGCAACGCATCTGTGCTGGTGCTGGACGAGCCCACCGCGGTGCTCACAAACCGCGAGGTGGATCAGCTGTTCCTGTTGCTGGAGCGCCTGCGGGACCGTGGCGTGGCCATTGTGTATGTCTCCCACCGCCTGGAGGAGATCTTCCGCATCTGCCAGCGCATCACCGTGCTGAAGGACGGCCAGTACGTGGGCACCGTGAACGTGGCTGATGTGAACCCCAAAAGCCTTGTGAGCATGATGATCGGCCGCGATTTGCAAGACTTTTTCCCCGACCGTGGCGAAGTGAAAATCGGCAAACCTGTGCTGCGGGTGGACAACGTCAAGGCCGGCAAGGCCGTGAAGGATATCTCCTTCGAACTGCATGAAGGCGAGATACTGGGCCTCTCGGGCCTTGTGGGCGCCGGACGCACCGAGGCACTGCGCGCCGTTTTGGGCGTGGACAAGATGGACGGCGGCAAGGTCCTCTACATGGGTGAAGAGGTCAAGCTGAAAAGCACCAAGCAGGCTTTCGAGAAGGGCATCGGCTTCCTGCCCGAGGACCGCAAGAACCAGGGCGTCATGCTGCGGCTGCCCATTAAGTACAACATCACGCTCTCCAGCTTGAAACGCTTCATCGGCCCCTTCGGGTGGATTGCCCGCAAGAAGGAGAACCAATACGCCGAAGAGATGAAAGAACAGGTCGGCATCAAGACGAACAACATCCGCAACCCGGTGGACAGCCTCTCGGGCGGCAACCAGCAAAAGGTCGCCATCGCCCGAATCCTGGCCTCCAACAGCAAGGTGCTCATTCTGGACGAACCCACACGCGGCGTGGACGTGGGCGCCAAGCGCGAGATATTCAAGCTCATCAACGACCTTGTGGCACAGGATTATGCGGTGCTTATGATCTCCTCCGAGATGACCGAGATCATCGGCATGTGCGACAGGGCCATCGTGATACGCGAGGGCTATAGCGTAGGCGAGCTTCAAAAAGATGAGCTGAACGAGGAAAACATCATCCAATACGCGATGGGGGTATCGGCACATGACGCAGACTAGTACATTGCAAAAGGTAGGGCGCACGACGATCAAATACAACGCCGTGGTCCTGTTGGTGGCACTCTTCGTTGTGGCCACCATCCTCTCGCCCAACTTTCTCACCTCGGGCAACCTGCTCAACATCCTCCGCCAGCAGTCCACCTACATGATCATCGCCATCGGCATGCTGATGGTCATGCTCACCGGCGGTATCGACCTCTCCGTTTCCTCCATCGCGGCCATCGGCTCTATCATGGTGGCCCACGCCCTGCAAAAATGGGGCTTGCAGGAAACACCCGGCGGCCTTGTCCTTTCCATTCTCATCGGTGTGGGCGCCGGCTTCCTTATGGGCGTGCTGAACGGCTTCATGGTCGCCAAGCTCAAGATGCCGCCCTTCATCTCCACGCTGGCCATGATGTACGCCGGCGAGGGCATGGCCTGGATCATCACGAACGGCAACACCATCCTGTTGGACCGCAAACATGAATCGGTGGCCGGCTTCGTGGCCTTCGCCGAAAAGGCCGACCCCGTGCTGCACATCCCCTACCAGGTGTACATCATGATCGCCGTCGTCATCATCTTCGGTCTCGTCATGCATTTCACCTCCTTTGGCCGTCTCGTCATGGCCACCGGCAGCAACGAGGAAGCTGTCCAGCTGGCCGGCATCAACAGCAAGAAATACATCTTCTGGGTGTACGCCATCTGCGGCCTTTTGTGCGGCATCGCCGGCGTCATCATCACCGCGCGCAGCGGCAGCGCCTCGGCCAATACCGCTGGGGTGGACTACAACATGAACACGATCGCGGGCGTCGTCATTGGCGGCTGTAGTCTCAAGGGCGGCGAGGGCAACGTGCCCATGACCGTCGTCGGCGTCTTCGTCATCGCGCTCATCATCAACCTGATGAACCTGATCTCCCTGCCGGTGTACCCGCAGATGGTCGTCAAGGCCGTGGTCATCGTGCTGGCCGTCCTCCTCAAGAGCTTCACCAGCCGCAAGGCCTGAGGATAAGCGCTCTGTCAACATCACAAAGTGGCTCCATGCAACATAATCATACCAGGGGCGCCACAGGAAGCCGTTCCTCAAAATGAAAGAAACAGCCAAACTGGATATCCTCGAATGCGGCGGTGTCCGTTTGGCAGTTTCTCTTATCACACAGGCATTTTCGAACACAAGCAGGAGGGAAAAACAATGAAAAGGCTATTGGCATGTATCCTCGCACTGGCACTTATCACCCTTCCCCTGGCCGCCTGTAGCGGCAACTCCGGCGGCAGCGCTTCTACACCGGCTGCCAGCACCCCCGCCTCCACCGCCACAAGCGGCACAGGCTCTTCCGCCGCCCAGAGTGATGCGGCGGGCTCAGATCTTTCGGCCTACGACCAGCTGATGGCCATGGAAGACGTCCTGCCGCTTGCCAGCCTTGCCCCCTCCCATCTGGACAGCCGGGCAGACGTAAAAAAAGCCCTGCCTGTTGAACCCAAGGACGACGTGACCATTGGCTGGGCCGGCGCCAGCATGGGCAGCACCTATTTCGAGGCCATGGTGGGCTCGGCGCGGGATGCCGCCGAAGAGTACGGCTACAAGTTCATCGAGCAGAACGCAAACTTCGACCTGGCGCTGCAAAGCACCCACGTGGATACGTTCATCACCCAGGGCGTAGACGCCATCGTGCTGAACGCCGTGGACCTCTACTCCAGCACAAATGACATCAACCGCTGCGTGGAGGCCGGCATCCCGGTCATCGTCACCGGCCCCACCGCCGCGTACGACGATTACGAGATCGTCACCAACTTCCTCTCCGGTTGCAACGACGCCGGCTTCGAGGTGGGCAAATACACCGCCGAAGAACTGTACAAGGACGGCGAGGTGCTACAGGTAGGCATGACCGTCTCCAAGATCAGCGACGGCTTCTCCAACAGCCGCCCCTGCGGCTGGATCAGCGGCTACCTGTACCAGGCGGCCGAGATGGCCGGCAACCCCTACGACAGCATCTATGACGCCTACCTCGACGGCTACAACATCTGGGTGGAGCTAAAAGCCAAAGGCAAGGTGGACGCGTCCGACAAGGGTGTCAACTTCGTGGGCGTGGGCATGGGCGACGGCACCGATGCCGCCGCGGGCCAAAAAGCCTCTTCCGACCTGTTGACCGCCCATCCCGACATGGACCTGCTTGTCGTGGAGATGGACAGCCAGCTGCCCGGCGTGTACCAGGAGATCAAACAGCACGGCCTCACCCCCGGCGAAGACCTGAAGATCGTCACCTGCGCCGACGCCACCATCGAGAGCCTGGATTATATCAAGAGCGGCGAGCTGATGGCCACCGCCACCAACGCCCCAGAATATCCCGGCCGCGTGGCCGTGGAACTTATCCACAAGATCTTTACCACCGGTGGCGCAGAGCAGAACGACATGCCCGCCAACTCCATCACACCCACCCAGTGCGTCAACGCGGGCAATGTGGACGAATACTACGTGGAGGGCCAGCCCTTCGCCAAGTATATCCCGTGGGAACCCATGACCACCGACGAGTACAACACAGCCCACGCAAACGACTGAGCTCATTCCGCGAGCTTTGCATGCAGGGCGTCCACCTGGAAGATTTGTAAGGCCCTGCATGCCCCTCGCCCAACAGAGAGGAGCGGCGATTATGATCACACCTATCACTTCCATGAAAGAGGCGTTCAGCCTCGCGGGTAAAAACGCCCTCATCACCGGCGGCAACCGGGGGCTGGGCAAAGGTATCGCCCTGGCCATGGCCGAAAACGGCGCCAATGTCGCCATCATCTGCCGCGACACCGCCAAAGCCCAGGAAACGTTGGCCGAACTAGCGCCTTTTGGCGGCAAATACGCCAGCTTTTCCGGGGATATCTCAGACATTTCCAGCGTGCGCAGGGTGGTTGCCGAAGCATACGACGCCTTCGGCTCCTTCGATATCCTTGTGAACAATGCGGGCATCTCCTGTGTGAGCGAACTGTTGGACATGGACGAGAACCTGACCGATTGGTACAACGTCATCAACACGAACCTGAACGGCACCGTACATATGACCTACGAGGTGGGCAAGCGCCTGCGGGATGGCGGCAGGGGCGGTTGCATCATCAACGTCACCTCCAATGCCGCCGACATCGTTGTCAGAACACAGGCCATGTCTCCCTATTCCAGCTCCAAGGCCGCCGAGAACCACTTTACCCACTGTATGGCCACAGAGCTTGGCAAGTATGATGTGCGTGTCAACGCCATCGCCCCCGGCTTCACCAACACCGAGCTGTCCAAATTCATCCCCGAAGACGCTTTCGAGTATATCATCAACAAGATGCCGGTGCGGCGTTTTGGCGAACCCATCGAGGTGGGCGCCCTCGCCGTTTTCCTCGCATCGCCCGCAGCCGCGCAGATCACCGGGTCGGTATTCACCATCGACGGCGGATACCAGCTACTGGTCTAGCGGCGGGCGGCAAATCAGGTAACAGCACGGTGCCATCCGGCGCCGTGAGTTATACGCACAGATAAGCGATTTGCTTATGAAAAAGGAGGATCCGAATGAAAAAACTTCTGGCATGTATCATCGTTCTGGCAATGGCAGCCCTTCCCCTGGCCGCTTGTGGCGGTTCGGGCGGCGGCAGTGGCGCCGCTAGCGGCAGCACACCTGCGGCCACCAGTGGCAGCGGCGCTGCGTCCACCGGCGGCGACACCTCCGCTGCGAGCGGCAGCGAACTCTCTTCCTACGAGCAGCTGATGCAGATGGAAGACATCCTTCCCCTGTCGGGCGTGCAGCCCACCCATCTGGACAGCCGCGCCGACGTGCAAAAAGCCCTGCCCGTGGAGCCCAAAGACGATGTGACCATCGGCTGGGCCGCGGCCAGCTTGGGCAGCACCTTCTTCGTTGGCATGATGGATTCTGCCAAACAGGCCGCTGAAGACTATGGCTACACGCTCATCGAGCAGAACGCCAACTTCGACCTGGCCCTGCAGCAGACCCAGATCGACACCTTTATCACCCAGAAGGTGGACGCCATCGTGCTGAACGCCGTTGACCTGCACTCCAGCACCGCGGACATCGCCCGCTGCGTGGAGGCCGGTATCCCTGTCGTCGTCACCGGCCCCACAGCCGCCAACGACGATTACCAGATGGTGACCACCCTGCTGTCCGGCAGTAACGAGTCCGGCTTCCAGGTGGGCATCTCCTGCGCCGAAGAGCTGTACAAACCCGGCGAAGTGCTCACCGTGGGCATGACCATCTCCAAGATGAGCGATGCCGACTCGAACAGCCGCCCCTGCGGCTGGATCTCCGGCTACCTGTACCAGAAGGCGGAGATGGACGGCAAGCCCTACGAGAGCAAGTACGACGCCATCCTCGAAGGCTACAACTACTGGCTGGAACTGAAGAACAAAGGCAAGCTGGATATCTCTGACCAGGGCCTGAACTTTGTGGGCGTTGGCGTGGGCGACGGCACCGATGCCGCTGCCGGCCAGAAGGCATCTTCCGACCTGCTCACCGCCCACCAGGACATGGACCTGCTCATCGTCGAGATGGACAGCCAGCTGCCCGGCGTCATCCAGGAGATCAAGCAGCACAGCCTGACCCCCGGCGAATCCCTGAAGGTTGTCACCTGCGCCGACGGCACCCGCGAAGCGCTGGACTACATCAAGAGCGGCGAAGTGATGGCTACTGCCACCAACATCCCCTACTACAACGGCAAGGGCGCTGTGGATCTCATCCATGGCATCTTCTCGGGCGAGTTTGACGCCAACGACATGCCTGCCAACTCCTTCACGCCCACCATGTGCATCACGGCGGACAACGTGGACGAGTACTACGATGCCACCCTCGACTTTGCCAAGTACAGCGAGTGGACCCCTGTGACCACCGAAGAGTACAACGAACTGCACGCGAACGACGCGTAAGCGATATCCAACAAATGTTTTGCTTTTCCTGAACAGGAACCCCCCGGCAGGCCATACGGCCCGACGGGGGGTTTGTTTGTGCTGTTTTATGCCTTTTTATGTTGACCGCCCCGCCCGCACCTGTATCATCTCGGCCGCGATGCAGACGGCGATCTCCTCCGGCGTGCGCGCGCCAATGGGCAGGCCGATGGGCGAGTGCACGCCCGCCAGAAGGTCGCGCGAGACGCCCTCCGCTTCCAGTGCCGCGTAGGTGGCTTCCCGTTTTGCCCTGCTGCCGATCATGCCGATGTAGGCGGCGTCTTTGCCGTATTTCAGCGTATACTGCAACACCTCTTTGTCCGAAAGGTGGCCGCGCGTCACGATGACGACATAGCTCTGCGCGCAAAACCCCAAACCCGCAAACAGTTCCTCGCCAAAGCCCACAAGGCATTCGTCGGCCGTGGGAAAGCGCTCGGGGTTTGCAAACGCCGAGCGGTCGTCCACCACCGTCACGCGGAAACCCACACTGCCCAGGATGGGCACCAGCGCCTTGCTGATGTGGCCGCCGCCAAAAACAAACGCTCTGTCCACACCCGGGATGAGCTCTACGGTGTAGGTCGCGTCCCCCCTGCGGATGGACGTGCCCTGCGGTGAGCCGCACAGTTCCTGCATCGCCGGTACCGCAGCACCCTCGTCGGGAAAGGCGGTCACCGCCCCTTCTCCCTCTGCGCACACGAACAACCGCCCTTCGCCCGCGTCCGTCACCCTTGCCACCAGCCAGGCGCGCTCGACGCCCCGCTGGCAGGCCACGACCCGCTCCATCAGCTCGATGTTCTGCGTATCTCCCGCGGCCAGGTGCACAAAGCACACCAGCACCTCACCGCCGCATATCATGCCCGTGCCGGCCGCTTCGGCCGCCGAGAGCGCGTATTTTTTTATCTGCGAGGCGCCCGCCGCCAAAAGGCGGCCCCCCTCTTCGATGGCCATGGCCTCCATGCTGCCGCCGCCAATGGTGCCCGTCACGCGGCCGTCTGCATGCACCATCATCCACGCATCCACGTCGCGCGGGGCGGAACCCGTCCGCTTCGCCACCGACGCGAGCACCACACTTTCATCGCCGCGCAGCGCGGCCAGTACGTTTTCAAAAAATGTCTTCAAACTTGATGCCTCATTCCCAGGTTCTTTTGTGCAGCGCCCTGCCGTCCTCAGCGCGCCGGTAGCCGGGCCGGATGTCGAGGACGCACCCGGCGGCGATGAGTGGCCCCAGAAAGCTCCCTTCGAGCGCTTCTTGTATCCCTGCCCGTATGGCGCTATCCATTGCGCCCCGGCCCGCCGTGTACGCAATGGATAGCCCATCGCCGCCCGGGCCCCGCCGCAGGGCGGGGCTATAATCCACAAGACCGGGCACAGCGAACAGGATCTCATCCAGCTGCGCCAGCGAAAGCGAAATGCCGCCGGGCAGTTGGGCTGTTTCCCGGCTGCGGCCCTCCACCCTGCACAGGGTGCGCAGGGAACTGCCGCAGGCGCAGGGCCGCAGCGAAAAACACGCCCGGTCGCCTGTGCGGTAGCGGATGAGCGGCATGGCCCTGCGGGTGAGCGTGGTGAACACCACCTCCCCCTCCTGCCCGTCGGGCAGTGGCTGGCCCGTTTCTGCATCCACTATTTCGACCAGCAGGTCCGCCTCGCGCAGGTGATAGCCGCCCTGTGCCTCGCAGCTCACTCCGCCGCCCAGGCCGCTCTCTGTCAGGCCGTAGTGCTCGAACACCCTGCACCCCCACGCCTGTTCGATGCGCTTTGCAAGCGGGGCGGGCACATGATCGGTGGCCAACAGCGCACTTTTCAGCCTGCCCGCCCTCCGGATGCAGCCCGCCAGCGGCCCGCCAGCCAACCACAGCAGCTGCGTGGGAATGCCTACGATCGCATCCGCTTCACTCTCCAGCAGCAGCGCTTCCGCTTCATCCGCGTTCTCGGCTGTCACGATACCGAATGGAAGCGCTTCGGCAGGGACGCGCCCCAGCGCCTCGCACAACAGCGCGCCGGTGTTGCCGGGCGTGTCGCAGGGCAGCAGGACGAGTACCCGCCCGCCCGGCCCCGTCAGGTTCAGCATACCGTGGTGGAAGAAATCCCGGGTCAATTCCTGGTCTTCCTGTGTAAAAAACAACCGCTTGGCCGCACCCGATGTGCCCGAGGTGGGGATGGTCACGATACGGTGGATCTCCCGGCCGCCCACGCAAAGCATTCCCTGCCCGTATTCGGCCACCTCTTTCGCCGTGGTGAAGGGCAGCTTATGCACATCGGCCAGGGTGTGTATCTCTTCGGGCGAGACGGCCGCAAACTTCTCCGCCCCATAGCGGCTGTGCCGCCGCACCAGCGCCAGCGTCTTCCGCAGCATGCGCAGCTGGTACTCCTCCAGCGTCGTGCCGGGGCCAATTGTTGCATCTATCCAACCGTCTAATGTCGTTTTTTTCATCTATCGTCCCTCCCGCACACCAGCGCGAGATAACAGATATCCTTACCCTCAAAGCCCTCTGCGCATCCGCCCCAAAAAGCCTGCCGGGCCTCTGCTTCGCCCAGCGAAAAAACCATCTGCGCGTAGAACGCCCTCATCTCCCGCGTAAAATCCTGTCGGCAAAGCAGCCGAAAGCCGGTTCTTTCCAAAAAAAGCAGGGAGCTGTCCAGCGGGCCGGGCGCGGGCCATCCCACATGCGCACCCGGACCCGGCGCAAAAAGGTCGCACAGGAGGAGAAAACCGCCCGGCTTCAGCACGCGGCACGCTTCGCCCAGCGCGCCGTCCCGATCTTGCATGGCCGAAAGGCTGCACTCGAACAGGACGCCATCAAAAAGCCCCTCCCCAAACGGCAGCGCAGACGCCGAAGCCTTCTGCACTTCCGCGCCACCAGACGCCGCCGCAGCCAACATGCTGTCGGATACGTCCACCCCCCGGCAGGCATACCCCCGCCCGCGCAAAAACCGCAGGGTGGCGCCCGCCCCACAGCCCACGTCCAGAAGGCACGCCCCCGTGTGCAGGCCGCAGGCATCCAGCGCCCATGCGGTGGTGTGCAGGCCGCCCGGGCGCAGGGCCGGCGCGACATCCGCCGCCCTTTCCGTATCGTAAAAAGAGGCTTCAGCGCAGTTCCTCTCGTCTCTCAAAAAGCCTTGCTCCATTCGCGTCTGTCATGTAATAGGCGCAAAAGGGCGCCACCCCGCCATCCTCGCCCACCACGTGCAGGCTGCACGCCCCAAGGCGTGCAAGGTCCAGCGTGTATGCATCCTGGAACGCCATGCCCGTAATCGTAAAGCCGTGCGTCTTCATCCGCTGCAAAAAGCCGTCCAGCGTGGTGGGATCAGCGACGGCGTCCACTGTAGCGCAGCAGGTGTCCTCGCTGCGCTTCCATCGGCGCGCCACAAAATTGCGGTTCTTTTCAACGTCCGTCGGCGCGGCGCAGCAGCAGGCGGCTTCAGCCGGGCGCTTTGGCGTCAGGGCTTCCAGCGTGCGGTCGGGCAGCACCATAAAGTCCCCGTGGAAGCCGCACAGCGGGTGGTCGCAACTCGAGGGCACGATGTCCCCCTCCTCCACAAGACCATCCATCTGTTCGTGTATGGCCCGCACCACTTCGGGCAGCGTCACCCGGGCGGCATCGGGCGGGCGGGCGCCTTCGCCGGCATACCGTCCAAGATAGGTGACCGGCTGGAAATGCACGCCCCGCACCGCCGGCGAATGTTCGATACCAAAGCGTATGATATCCCCGATATTTTCCACATTCACGCCGGGTATCAGCGTGGGCACCAACGTGACACCCAACAGGGCGGCATCGCAGTTTTCGATCGCCCGCCGTTTTTCGTCCAACAAGGCCTGCCCGCGTATCTCGCGGTAGATCTCATCCGTCGTCCCGTCAAACTGCAAAAAGACGAAGGAGAGCCCCGCGTCGGCCAATGTTCGGGCGAAAGCCGGGTCAGCGGCCAGGCGGCGGCCGTTCGTGTTCAGCTGCACATGGGGGAAGCCCAGCGCCCGTATACCGGCCACCAGCGCGGGCAGGTCGTCGCGCAGGGCTGGCTCGCCGCCGGTGAGGTAGACAAACGGCTTATGCTCCTCCCCGTCAAAAGCATCCAAGCGGCTCAAAAGCGCATCCAACGGTGGATCCGGCGCATTCCTGCCTCCGCCCGCATAGCAGAACACGCAACCCAGGTCGCACCTGTCGGTCACCTCCAGCAGCACGCAACAGGTGGACTGCCCGTGTCCCTCGCAAATGCCGCAGCCGTAAGGGCAGTCCGCCCGCAGTTGGGACGCCTGTGCCTCCGGCCCAAAGCCGCCCACCCAAGGCGCATAACTCTCCGCCCCACGCCACACCACCGTGCGAAAGGCGCCGTGCGTGGGGCAGGTCTTCTCAAGGTAGATGTCCCCGTCCCGTTCCACCCGTTTCGCGTCCAGCCGCCGCAGGCATTCGGGGCAGATGCTGCCCGTCTCGCAAAGCACCCGCCCCGTTTGTTCCGATTTCGTTTTGTCCCGTGTTTTCAATGCGTTCTCCTTTTCCGGGCAAATCGATATCCTGTCCTCTCGGCATCCGGCCGCCTGCGGAAGTCTCCGCCAGATGGAACCGGCGCTCAATATCCGCTGTCTTCCAGGATCTCTACCGCAGTCTTCACAGCGCCCAGGCAGGTGGTGCCGAACGCGTTCCTGGCCATGGCATCGGCCCGTCCCTCGGGCGTCATGACATCACAGCCCAGTATCTCGCGGCAGAGGATGCTGCCGCCACCGGCGCGCTGCGCAAACGCCTGCAAGAACGCGTCCGTCTCGCTGTTGCAGGTTTCTTTGTCCAGCCCGTGTTTCAGTCCCACCACCATCACGCCGCCACAGGCGGCGCCACATACGTTGGCACTGCGTATGCCGGCGGCAAACCCGCAGGCCACACGCAAAGCCATCTCGGGCGCCAGGCCGTAGTCCTCGCCAAAAGCGCCCAAAACGGCCTGCGCGCAATTCACGCGGCTCTCGAAAATTTGGGCCGCCATCTCTTCCTTGCCTGCCATCGTCATCACCTCATGCTCAAGGGTGTCATACGTCTTTTTCACAGTTCAACACGGATGCATACCGGGGCATGCCCGTCGGCCTGTTTCTCATTTGTCTTCCAGCATTGTTTCCACTTCGGCCATCCTGCCCTCGGCCAGTTCGCCCGGTATCAACACCTTGCCGCACTGCGGGCACTTGTACAGGTCCTGCGAGACGCTGTGCCCCAGGTATTCAAACACCACCTTGTCCAGCACAAGGGGCTTGCCGCAGCACAGGCAGGTCCAGTTTTCATTCTTTTCCATCGCGTCCCCTCTCCCGTCCATCAAACGTCCGCCTGCTCGCGCGGGCGCATGCGGTGGGAATACACGTCGGCCACATGGGCGCATTCGCCCCCGTCCGGCTCCCGCTGCATGCTGTACAGCACCCAGTAGGTCACGTTTTGCCCCGGCAGGCTGCACAAGATCTCCCCGTCCGCGTTGCAAAAGCCCTCGCCCGCCTCACGCGCACGCCAGATCGTCTCTCGCACGTCTTCCAGCGTGACGAGCCGCTTTTCCATCTTCTCCGCCACCCCGGGCGCAAGGCAGACCCGTAAAGCCTCCCAGGGCGCGGCCTCGGGCGAAAAATCCTCTCCCCAATACATGCGCATCAGTTCCTTTTTCAGTTGCAGGCTGTTCCTGCGCTTCTCGTCCAGTGTGGGCACGGTTGCGGCCGGTGCGTCTCCCGGCGCATTTTCATCCAATAGCCCGAACACCACGTCCAGCACGTGCGCACAGGGCTTGTCCGCCGCGCTGAACACGTTCCTGCAGTTGGCGCAGTACACGATGAACGGCGCGTCTGTCTCCGCGATGCGCGCGTGGGTGATCTCATCATACAGCGCGGGATCCGCCAGCTGCATATGGCCGCCAAAGCCGCAGCACTGGCCGTCACTGTCGTAGTCGCTCAGCGTCACCCCTCCATCGGCGCACAGCTTGCGCACACTGGCCCTCATCCCGTCCTGCCCCCAGGCGGCGCAGGGGTCGAACAGGGCGGCATGTGCAAACAGCGGCGAAGCTCCGCCGGCAGGCGCGTGTTCGGCCAGCACTTCATACAACGAAACCAGCGGTATCTCAGGCAGGAATGTGCCCAGCATCCGCAGGCAGGTAGCGCAGGCCACCACCAGCGTCGGCCGTCCCAGCCCCTCCCACAGCGCCTGTAGCGCCGCCAGATGCGCCTCAAAAACGGCATCCTCCCCCGCCCACCAGGCGGGTGCGCCGCAGCAGTTCAAGAGCAGTCCGGCATCAATCTTTTCGCGCAAAACCGCATAAGCCTGCTGTACATGCGCGGGGTTCACATCCCCCAGCGCACAGCCGGAAAAAAACGCATATGTGCAGCTGTCCGCTCCATCCTTTGTGGCGGCAATGCTGCCCACCCCGGCGTGGAAGGCCATCTCCCGCAGCCAATAGTCGTGCAGGGCGGGCGGGTAGTACCCGCTCTGCACCCGGTCCGCCCGGGAGAGCTGGAACAGCCCGCGCACGTCCACCCCTAGGTGGCATTTGTTGCCGCACCGGCCGCACAGGTTGCAGCTCCATGTTTGGCGGGTGATGTTCGCGCTGCTCACCGAGTTGCGGCCCTGGCTGTCCATGAACACGTCGTTGCCCAAGCGCGGCGGCTTTTTCTTGTAGTTCACCAGCAGTTCGCACGCCTGCATGCAGGCGTCGCAGTCGCACTGCATACAGCGGGCGGCCTCGGCCTGTGCTTCCTCCGGGGCATATGCTTCACCCGCGGGGCGCACGCCGGGCTCGCTCACTTTGCCCGGATGGGGCACAAAGCGCGTGCAATGGGCCGCGTCCCATTGCTGCTGTGCGGCGGCAAAACTGGTGCTGCCCGCCTGCAGGTATGCTTCGATGCTGCGCACGGCGCCAATCGCCTGCGCCATGCCCTCCACCAACGAAACGCCGGTCATCTCCCCGCACAGGTAGACGCGTGGGTCGTTCGTGGAAAAGAGCGTCTCGTCCCAGCCCGGCAGCAGGCCGAATGTCTCCCCTCCCCTGCCGGTGGCCAGCAGCACGGCGTCATATGCGGCAAGCTCGGCAAGCGCGCGCACCTCGGCACCGTAGTGGAAGTCCACCTCCACCGCGGCAAAAGCGGAAGCAAACTCCTCTTCGAACGCCGCAAAGTCTGGGTGCGCCCGCAAAGAGCCGCCCCAGCCCCCGGCTTTTTCAAACACCGATACAGAAACCTTCTTCTGCCCAAGCAGCAGGGCGGCGCTCAGGCCGGCAGGGCCTGCACCCACCACCGCCACTTTTTCTTCTTTAGGCGGGATGGCGTACGAGATGGCCTCCTTGCGCCCGGCGTTTGCAATGCAAGCGCGCTCCATAAGACCCATGGCCAGCGGGTCGTCCCCCAGCACCGTCCGGCGCTGACAGACCCCTTCGCAGGGGCGGGTGCACAGCGCGGCCACCACCTCCGGAAACAAAACCGACGTGCGCAGCTCTTTGTAAGCGGCATCCCACCGGCCCTTGGCTGCTTTTTTTAAGAACGAGCGCAGATCCAAATGAAAAGGGCAGGCGTACACGCAGGAGGGCGGTTGGCCGGCAATGCAGCTGGCCGTGTAGGAAAATGCCTTTTCCCTCTCCATGTGCGCACCTCCCTTTTATCTGGGTGAATGAAATTCGAATCCAAATCTGATATCGTGCCCAGGTTTGGATTCGCTCTTTACGCACAAGGCAAAGGGATGTGAACCCCGGATGATTGCCCAGCGTAAGCAGATGGCGCTCCTCCGCGCAGAGCCGTTGCTGCTCCAGCGCGAACTGCGCTGCGAAGCGCCATCCACTCACGCCGGGCGGCAGCACCAATTGATAACCCAAGTTTTTCACTCAGGTGTGTGCATCCAAAGCCAAAACCAAGGTCATCTGTCCGATGCAAGCGGGCGGTATTCCGTAGCGCCGGCTCGGGAGTTCACATTTCGTATAAACTCCCGGGAGCAACGACAGTTCCACGCAAAGGAACACCGGCCGCTTGTGTCGAACATGATGGCACCCAAAAAGTTCGATTCTTATTCGTCTATGCAAATTGTACCATATTTTAATTAAATGGGATTGTTGCGGATATCCTCCAGCTCGTCCTCAAAGTCGGACCCCAAGAAGTACTTGGGCGGCGTCAGGCTCTCGCCCCGCTTCTTCTTCTCGAGGCCCTCCTTCACCTTGGCGGGCGTTGCTGGCAGGTCGTAGATGCGTACGCCGCAGGCGTTGTTGATGGCGTTGATGACCGCCATGTGGTTGGAGCACTGGAAAACCTCCGCACAGCCCGAAGAGCCGTGCGGGCCGTTCACGCGCGGGTTCTCCTCGTAGAAGATCAGGTTGATGTCGTCCGGGATCACCGCGATGGACGGGATGCCGCAGGCGGCCATGTTGCCGGACTTGTCCGTGCCGTCGTAGTCCTCCTGCAGGGCAAACCCGATGCTGTGCGAGAGGCCGCCATAGCCTTGCCCCTCCACCGCCAGCCGGTTGCCCACCACGCCCACGTCCACAGCCGAGGTGAACCGCAGCACCTTCGTCTTGCCGGTGGCCACATCCACCTCCACCAGCGCGCAGTTCACGCCGTACATGTACTGTGCAAACCGGTTGCCCTCGCCGGTGTTGGGGTCCTGGCAGTGGGAATACCCCTCGTTCATCTCATCCACATGCCCCATGTAGTAGGTGGGGATGCCCTCGGCCGCCATCTCGTCGTAGCTGCGGTAGCTGCCATCATCCTTGCGCATGGCGCCCAACAGCTGCCGCGCTGCATCCAGAATCGCCCGCCCGTTCATGAAGTGGCTGCGGCTGGCCGCCGAAAGGCCGGAATCCGGCGCTTTCTTCGTATCGTTCACCACCTGCCGCACCTGGTGGGGTTTAATATCCAGCGGCTCCAGCGCCTTTAACACGTGCGTCAGCGTGCCGATGTCCGCCCCCTGGCCGATATCCTGCCAGGTGTTGTACACGGCGATATCCCCGCTGGGCAGCAGCTCCAGCGCGTCCTCGCAGTGGTCCACAAAGCCCTTGCCCACGTTGAAACCGCCCATGGCAAGGCCCACGCCCATCTGCCTGCCCTCGGCCGTCCCGGCCTCCGCCTCCGCCTTGTACGCGTCGGAAGGCGGCTTGATGGCCTCCAACAGCGCCGGGTACGTGTAATAGGGGTACGGCCGGCTGTTGATCGTCAGGTCCCCCGGGCGGGCAGCGTTCTTGTACCGGAACTCCCATGCGTCCAACCCGGCGGCCTCGGCGCCCATGTCCACCAAAGATTCGCTTGTGGTGTAGATCTGTGGGCCGCCAAAGCCGCGGTAGGCGCAGGTATAGTTGTGGTTGGATGTGCCCGCCCGTGCCAGCAGCTTCACGTTGGGGATGTTGTATCCCTGGAAGGGCACCGACACAAGGTTGCCGAAGATGATGGACGCGGTGCCGGCGTAGGCCCCGTGGTCCAGCGCCACGTCGAACTCCACGCCCTGGATCATCCCTGCCCCATCCACCGCGATGCGCCCGTTGGACCAGGACGCCGAGCGCTTGCCGGTCATGTGCTGGTGCTCTTCATAGCTCAAGGTCATCGAGATCGGCATGTCCAGCGCCATTACCGCCACGCCCGCGATGGCGAACACATTGGAGATGGTGGTATAGCCGAACGCGCCGCCGATCACGTTGTTGATCATGCGTACTTTATCTTTATCCATGCCGATGGCGGGGGCAAGCTCCGCCCCGCAGCCGTACAGATCGTGCGTCTTGCACTGGATGGCCAACATGCCGTCCTCGTCCCAGTAGCCCTGGAACACGTCCGGCTCGATGGGCAGGTGCGGCTCGTGCTGCGAGTGGAAGCTGCCCTCGGCCACAAATTCCGCATCTTCAAAGATCTCCGCCGTGTCCTCGCCCTTGTACGCGGGCTGGAACAAATACTGGTTGGGCACGTTTTCGTGCAGCTGCATCGCCCCCGGCATCGAAGACTCAAGGATGTTCATGTACGCCGGCAGGATCTCCAGGTCCAGTTTCACCTTCTTGGCCGCCTCGCGCGCCAGCTCGTGGCTCTCGGCCGCCACCACCGCCACAACATCCCCGCGGCGGTTCACCTTCTCGCCGCAGATCACCGGGAACTTGGGCGCGCCCTGGCCCTTCTGGCGGGGCACGATGGCCGGGAAGGAGATATCATTCGAGCCCTTCACATCTGCCGCCGTCAGCACCTTATACACACCGGGCATCGCTTCCGCTTCGCTTGCATCGATGCCTTTGATGCGCGCGTGGGGCACCCCGCCCATCACCGGCGCAAGGTAGGCCACGCCTTCGGGCATCTGCTGGGCCACGTCGTCGCCGTAATCGGCCAGGCCGCACACCTTGGCCAGCGCGGAGGGGCGCGGCAGCTTCGAGCCGTACACGTCCTCGCCCTCGGGAAGCGCGAAGGTGATGTCCTCCATCGTCTTTTCGCCCCGCAGCACCGCAGCCGCCGCCATCACGCTATCCACAATGGGCTTGTACCCCGTGCAGCGGCATACGTTGCGGTGTTTTTCAAACCAATCGCGTACCTCTTCCCGCGTGGGGTCGGCGTTCTCCTGCAAAAGCCCGTACGCCGAAACGATGAACCCCGGCGTACAGAAGCCGCACTGCACGGCTCCATAGGTGATGAACGCCTGCTGCAGCGGGTGCAGGTACTGCGGCGTGCCGATGCCCTCGATGGTGGTGATGTTCGAAAACTCGGCCACGTTCTTCATCTTTACCGTGCACGAACGCACGACCTTGCCCTCCAAAATCACCGAGCAGGCGCCGCACACGCCCGTGCCGCAACCCACCTTCGTGCCCGTCAGCCCCATCCGGCGTATCACACTCGCCAGGCTGTCCGTTTCCGCATCGTACAGTACATGCCGCACCACTCCATTGAGTGTCAGTGCGCTTCGCGAGAAATGCTTTTGGGTTGACATCGCTACGATACCTCCTAAAATAGTCTGGCAAAAATCTCTCTATCCCCTGCCTGCGCTGGGGATGCCCCCGGCAGACAATTCTTCATTTTCATTATACACACTTTCCGCCGCTTGTACGAGGACCTTTTTGCGCGCGGAAATGTCCTGTAAACGAAGGGATCCCCGGTTTTGCCGGGGATCCCTTCGTTATGCTGTTTTCCTTCACGCTTTCCACAGTTCCACGTCGCCGATGTTGATGTCCTTTTGGGTCACGTCCACCGGGCCAAACTTCTGCGTCAGGTAGCCGCTTTTTTCAAACAGCAGCGTGTACTTCCCGTTCGCAAGGCCGTTCAGCCAGAAGTCGCCGTAGTTGTCGGTCGTGGCCGTCTGGGTGGCGCCGGTGTCCAGGTTGGTGGCGGTCACCTGCACGCCTTCGGTGCACTCGTCGGCCTCCTGGTCGAACAGGGCGCCGGCGATAAAGCGCTTGGGCAGGCCGATGTAGTACACCCGGGGCTTCACACCCAGCTGTGGCTTCAGCGTCTCCGCTTTGGCAATCAGCTCTTTGATCTTCGGGTCGTCCTCGTCGCCAAAGGTGAACGCGCCCGTGGGGCAGGCGTCCACGCAGCGGGGCTCTTCCCAACCGTCGTCCAGCAGGTGAGCGCAGAAGGTACATTTCTGCGCAATCTGCAGGTCGTCGTTGTAGTAGATGACGTTCTCATATGGGCAGGCCTCCATGCACACCTTGTTGCCCCGGCACTTATTGGGGTCGATGATCACGATCCCGTCGTCCCGTTTGTAGATGGCCTGCGACTTGCACGCCTTGATGCAGGGCGCGTCGTCGCAGTGCTGGCAGATGCTGTGCTCGTAGGTCACCTTCACCTTGGGCACCTGGCCGCGCACGTTGTCGTAGATCTTGTTCCAGAACTGCCCCACGTCGGGCTGGGGCTTTGCAATGGGCGACCAATCGTTCGCCACATGCTCGTCCTTGCAGGCCACCTGGCAGTTGTAGCAGCCGTTGCAAACGTCGTAGTTGATAACGAGTACCTTCCCCATTATTCCTCACCTCCCGCCAGGATGGCGTCCATGCCCGGGCCTGCGGCGGAGTTGAAGGACCGTGCAAAAGCCTCGGGGTATTTCTTCTTCAGCGCTTCCAGGTCTATCTTCTCCACCTCTACAAGGAAGCCGCTCACCGCGTGGCCCACGGCGTTCTTGGAGGTAACGCTGCGCGGGCAGATGGTGTTGATGGCGCCGCCGCGGTCGATCTCGCCCGGCACGATGGGGTCCCACTTGGCGCCGTGGTCGATGTACGCCACGCCGGGCATGATGCGCTCGGTCACATACGCGCCGCACAATACGATGCCCCGCTCATTGAAGACGGACACGATCTCCCCGTCCTCGATGCCGCGCTCGGCGGCCGTGGAAGGGTGCAGCCACACGGGATGGTACTTGTACCCGTCCGGCCCGGTTATCTTGCAGGTGGGGATCTCGCGCAGCCATGTGATGTCCTCGTGCTGCGAGTGCACGCTCCAGCGCGGATGGTTGGAGATGACCAGCAGCGGATAGACCTTGCCGCGGTCGGTCTCCAGCGTCTCCTCGTGGCTCACGCCGCGCGGTATCCACTTGGGCACCGGCGGGCGCTCCTCGTCGTCGGGGAAATGCTCCTTGAGGCCCGTAGCTTCAAACTCCAAAAGTCCTGTAGGTGTGGTGAGCGGGTTTGCCTTGGGGTCCTCGTAAAACTCCTGGAACCCGCGGGGCTCCTTCTCCCAGCCGTCGGCGGTGGGCACCACAAAGTAGCCCTTCTCGTTCATCTCCTCCCAGCTCACAAGGTCGGAGCAGCGGGAGGTTTCCCAGCCGTACTTAATGAGATCCGGGATGCTCTTGCCGCCCGTGTACTCTTCCAACAGGCCCAGCTTGTCGGCCAGCATGCACACGATCTCGTAGTCGCTGAACGATTCGCCCAGCGGCTCGATGCACTTGTGCTCGGGATACAGGAGGTTGAACTGGCCGCTGAAGATGTCGGCCGCGATGTCGTCCTCCTCGAGCTTCGTGTTCACCGGCAGGATGATATCGGCCAGCAGGGCATCATTCTCCAGCCAGGGGTGCTGCGCCCACATGAACTCGACGTCGTGGTGCTGCATGGCGCGCACATAGTCGTTGCCGGCGTTCCAGCAGGTGATCCAGGAGGGGGAGTCGGTCCACACGCCGTGGATCTTGGAACATCCGGGCGCCGGGTAGGTGCGCTTGACGAACTGGTCCTCACGTGGCGCCGTCTCGCTCTCGCAGCCGTACCACTCGCACTGGCCTTCCAGAATGGCCTTGGGGATGTAGGTCTTGGGCAGCGAGGGGTCGTGGCTGTCCGAGGGATGCCCGCCCGTGTAGGCCTTGCGCAGATTGGGCACGCGCAGGGGCTTGGGCTGGGCGTACTGGTCGGGGAAGTCGAACAGCCCCCATTCGATCATCTTCACCTGGTTGCGGCCGGGCTTGCCCAGGCCCTGCATGGCCAGGCAGAGACCCTGCAGGCGGGCGGGCTCGGTGGCGTAAGGGCCACGGATGCCGGGGCCGCCGTTGCCGATGACCACGCTGGTGCGCTTGGACGCCCATTCCCGGGCCAGCGCCTTGATGGTGCGGGCGGGCACGCCACACAGCGGCGCGGCCCATTCAGGCGTCTTTTCCACGCCGTCTTCCTCGCCCATCACGTAGGCTTCGTAGTTCTCCACGCCCAGGGCGTGGTTTTTCAGGTAGTCCTTATCATAGGTGCCGTCCTTGAACCACACGTTGGTGATGGCCAGGTACAGCGCCGCGTCGGTGTTGGGCAGCACGGGTATCCACCGGTCGGCATGCACGGCGGCGGCGTAGTTTACGTCCGGGCAGATGTAGATCTGCTTGATGCCCAACTCGCTGTACCAGTAGCTCAGCCGGCTGGGCAGCTGGCCCTGCCAGCCCCAGGGGGTGGTTTCCTGGTCGCAGCCCCAGAAGAGCAGCAGTTCGCAGTTTTCGGCCACGTCCAGCAGCAGGTTGCTCTGCTTGCCCTGGCCCACCGGCTCGCAGCCCCAGAAGTGCTTCGAGCCCCACCACCAGCCTTCCCAGCTGTCCGGCTGGCGGATCTGAAGCAGGTAGCCGCCCCACAGGTCCAGCAGCTTGCGGCCCGCGCCATGGCAGGCCTGCACCACCTTGTTCTCGCCGTGCTGGTCGCACTGGTACAAGATCGAGGTTGGGCCATAGGTCTGCTTCAGCCGCTCCATCTCTTTGGCGATGGTGTCCAGCGCCTCTTCCCAGCTGATGCGCACATACTTGCTCTTGCCGCGGTTTTGGGCGTTGCGGCCGCCCGGGCCGGTGGAGCCGGGAGCGCCACTCGCGTCAAAGTCCACCCGCTTCATGGGGAAGCGCACCCGCGCAGGCGAGTACACCCTTTTTTTGTACGCGAGCGAGTAAGGGGGCAGCAGCGTCTTCATGCTGGGCTCGAACGTGCTGCCCCGCACCTCAAACTTCCAGGGGTTCATGTCCTTCCCGGGGTCATACTTCCAGTCGTAATGCATGGGGCGGATGCGCACGATCTTGCCGTCCTTCACGTCCACCATGGATGCATTCGAGCCGTTTTCCGGCACCCCGCAGAAGCTGATGTCGCGAATCAGGGTCTTTTCGCCAGATTTGCTGTTCTTGCTTCTGTCTTCTGCCATAGCGTCTCCTCCTGTTCTATTTTTTCTATTCCGTTCTTCGGAATAGCTATTCCATTAATTGTTACACTTCTATTATGCCGTCCCTTTTTCCGCAAGTCAATCGCTTCGATTTGTTTTTGTGTGCATAGCGGAAAAACCCACGCACCAGCATTTGGGAGCCGAATGATAAATAAAGATATATGGCCGCGGGGCTCCTGCGCAAATGTCGTTCCAAACTGCGCAAAGATATGGTAAACTGGTAAAACAGCAAGATGTGTAACATGCAGGAAGGGCGCGGTGAGGGACATGGCAAGAATCGGCGGCAGGCCCCGTGCTTCCATGGAAGCCGGTGAAGAGAAGAATAGCGAGATCTACGTGCAGGCGCTGGCCCGTGGCCTCACCCTCCTGTCCCTGTTCGACGTGGAGCACCCCAAGTGGAGCCTGGGTGAGCTTTCGCAGCACACCGGCATCTCCAAAACCACCGCCTACCGCATGCTGCGCACACTGGAGTGGAAGGGCTTCCTCACCTTCGAGCCCGATTCGGAACTCTACCACATCGGCCCCGCCACCATCCCCGTCGCGTACCTGGCGCTCTCCAACGTGGGGCTTTCCCGTCTGGCCCACCCCGCTTTGGAAAAGCTGGCCGCCGCCACCGGCGAGACGGTGGAGCTTGCCGTGCAGGGCAAGGAGGGGGCCGTTGTAGTGGACCATGTGGTCACCTCGCATCCCTTCAAGCCCAACCTGCCGCTGGGCCGGGTGCTGCGCAACCTGGCAAACTCGGGCGCCAAGGTGCTGGCCGCTTACCAGCCGGCGGAAGAGCGCGAGCGCATCCTGCTCGAGCAACCCGTCGCCCTCACCCCCCACACGATCATCAACGCCGCACTGCTGCGGGCGGAGCTGGACAATATTGCCAAGGTCGGTCTCGCGTTCGACAGGGAGGAGCAGGACCTTGGCGTGTGCGCCGTTTCCGCCCCCGTGTTCAGCACAAACGGCGAGGTGGAGGCGGCCGTCACGGTGGTGGTCCCGGCGGACCGCTTTGACCCCGAGGACCAGACGCGCAACGCCGAGGCGGTGAAGGCTACCGCCGCTGAGCTATCCGTATCGCTGGGCAAGCCGGCTCCGCCACCCCAGCCATGAAATACTTTATATCATACAAAACGGGCGGGCCGGTGTGGATGACACACCGGCCCGCCTAATTCTTTCACTTTTCTGGGGCACATCTATTTTACAACGCGTACCCTACCTCGATATGTTCTCTGGAAAGTGGCTCCTTGTACGGCCGGGCGGTCGAGCATCGTCGCAAATCTCACCCGGTGGCCGCCGCACGTCGCACCAGGCGGAAGTATGTGCCCGCCGTGCGGCGGTACACAAACAGATAGATGGCAGCATAGGCCAGGATGGTGATGCCCAGCGCCAGCGCCAGCATCCACGGGTTTGTGATGCCGAACACAAGCAACAACCTGCTGGCGGGTAAAAACGCCACCGCCACATGCACCATAGCCACCACCAGCGGCAGGAAAAATACCGCCCGTATCTGCCCCGAGATGTTGGCGCGTACCTCCTCGTGGCTCATGCCCACCTTTTGCAGTATCTCATACCGGTCGTGGTCGTCATACCCTTCGGACAACTGCTTGTAATAGATGATCATGGCCGCCGCCAGCAGGAACACGATGCCCAGGTACAGCCCCAGGAACAAAAAGCCCCCGGTCAAGCTATACCATGCAACGCGCTGTTCCTCAAGCGAGCGATAATCAAACGGTGTGGGGGCATCTTGCGCGTACACACTCAAACTCGCTCCAAATGCGGTTTTCGCCTCCTCGCTCCCCGCAAGGTCAAACTGCACAATCCGCTGGAGCGGCACTGCTTCAACTTCGGCAGTGCCCAGCCGCCGCGCGCAGGCTTCGGCCGCCTGCTGCACCGCCTGCAGGCTGGGTAGCACCAGCGTATACCCGGGCGCTATGTCTTTCCCGCCGGCCGGGCGGCCGCCCAGCTCGTCCAGCTGTGTCAGGCTGTATTCGGTCCCGTTCAACGTCAGGGTGGCGCCGTCATACCGTCCGCTGTTGCAATACAGTAGCGCTTCCCCCTCGGCAAGGAAAAGATCACTGCCCTCGGCGCGGTTGTAATCTTCCAGTGGCAGCAGCGTAATGCCCGCGTTGTTCCCGCCGCCAAAGTTGCTGACTGACGTATAGCTGCCGCTTTCGGCGCCAGCCTGCGCCATTGTGTAGAAACTGCGGACATCCCGCATCCCCGTTATCTCAGCGCCCTTCTTCCGGGCCATTGTCTGCACATCGGCCAGAACATCATCCCCTGCGTCCGGGGCGCTGAACACAAGCCGATAGTCGTGCGGATAATTGTTGCGCAGCGAGTCCTCTCCTCCCACCTGCAGCGAAAGCGTGAACGATACCGTAAATAGCACCATGCAGGAGAGGATGCAGATGGACGCAAGGCCGGCGGCATTCTGCTTCATTCGGTATATCATGCCAGACACCGAGATAAAATGCCCCGGTGTGTAGTAGTATCCCTTGTTGCGGCGCAGCAGCTTCAGCAGGGCGATGCTACCCGATGTGAACAGGCAGAAGGTTCCCACGATGACCAGGAAAGCCGCGAGAAAAAAATACATCAGCGCGTCTATCGGGTTTTGCACGATGATGGCGATGGCGTACCCGCCGCCCAGCGTGAGCAGACCTAACAGCGTGAGCAGCCAGGAGGCTCGCGGCTCCCGTTCGCCCTCTTTGGCGCCGGCCAGCAGCTGCAGGGGGTTGGCCTTGCGCACGCCGCGCAGGTTGGTGAGCAGCGTAAGCAGGAATATCACCCCAAAAATGGCGGCGGTGATGCCGATGGCCCTGCCCGAAACGGGCATCTCCACATCTATCGGGAAGCGCACCAGCCGCATGAGCGCCGCGAACACCAGCTTCCCAAGCAGAATGCCTCCCCCTAGGCCGCCCACCAGCGCCACGGCGTCGATAAACAAGCTTTCAAACAGCATCACAAGGCCGATGTCGCCCTTGGTCATGCCCAATATCGAATACAGCCCCAGCTCCCGTTTGCGGCGTTTGATAAGGAAGCTGTTTGTGTAAAACAGCAGGATGGCGCTGAAGATAGTCAGCACGATGGCTCCAAACCCCGTAAAGGAGGCCACCACCGCCGCATGGGGCAGGTTGTCCAACGCGCCATTGTTGTTGATGGCGACAAGCGTATACAGCGCGAGGATGGACACGACACAGGCCAGCAGGTAGGGCAGGTAGGTGCTCTTGTTGCGCCGCAGGTTGCCCCACGCAAGCTTTGGGTAAAAGGCGGCGTTATGCATACCGGGACGCCCCCTTTGGTTCGGCCGCCAGGGCAACCGCCGGCACGCCTGCGGACGTCGTATCCGGAGCGGCAGCCACCGTCAGTGCGTCGGTGATGCACGCGTAGAATTCTTCGTCGCTCCCGCCCCCGCGGTAGATCTGGTGGAACAGCTCGCCGTCCCGTATGAACAGCACCCGGCCCGCCCGGCTGGCGGCACGCGCACTGTGGGTAACCATCAAAATGGTCTGCCCCGCGCGGTTCACCTCGCCAAACAGCGAGAGCAGGCTGCCCGCCGCGCGGGAATCCAGCGCGCCGGTAGGCTCGTCGGCCAGCACGATGTCCGGGTGTGTGATGAGCGCGCGCGCCGCGGCCACCCGCTGCTTCTGCCCGCCGGACAGCTCATACGGGTACTTCTTCAGGATGCTCGTGATGCCCAGCTTGTCTGCCAGGGGACGCAGTCGACCCTGCATCTCCACATACCCCCGGCCAGACAGCACCAACGGCAGGAAGATGTTGTCCTCGGCGGAAAAGGTATCCAGCAGGTTGAAATCCTGGAAGACAAAACCCAGGTGCCGACGCCGGAAGGTGCACAGCTCACTGTCCTGGATGGCGGAAAACGCTTTCCCGCGCAGCAGTACCTCGCCCCCGGTGGGTTTGTCCAGCGACGCCAGAATGTTGAGCAGCGTAGTCTTACCGCTGCCGCTCTCCCCCATGATAGCGACGAATTCTCTCTCCTGTATGTCGAACGAAACGTCGGCCAGCGCCTGCACCTTGTTGCCGCCAAAGCGGGTGGTGTATATTTTTTGCAGATGGTGTACTTCTAATAGTGCCATTCTTTTTCTCCTTTGGGGTTTGCCGTTTTCCATTGCCGCGTCATGCACACCCAGTGTACCCCCGGCGACCGGCCACCGCCATCGATTCGCCTTACAAAACCCGCCGTATTCCTTACAGTTTTGTCATGTGGGCGGTGGTGTGCCCGGCTCAATCCTGCGGCAGCGCCCATTGCACCAGCTGTAAGCAGACGTGCGTACCCTCCCCTTTTGCGGACTGTATGGAGATACCAAATCCCAGCCTGTCCAGCACCTCGCGGCAGAGGTACAGTCCCAGCCCGGTGGAGCTGCGCTCGCTGCGGCCCGCCGCCCCGGTGAACCCCCGCTCGAACACGCGGGGCAGGTCTTCGGGCGCAATGCCCCTTCCCGTGTCCCTCACAATAAGCACATCGCCCTCGGTGTACACGAACACCTCGCCCTTCTTCGTATACTTCACGGCGTTGGTCAACAGCTGCTCCAGCACGAACACGAACCACTTTTCGTCGGTGACCACACTGCCGGCAATCTCTCCCAGCCGCAGCGGCAGGTTTTGGTAAATGAACAGCGGCGCGCAGCCCTTCACGGCCCTGTTCACAAGCGTTGCCAGCTCGTGCCGCCGCAGCGTAAGGTCTCCCTCCATGGACGAAAGACGCTGGTATTGTAACGCCATGCCCACATACTGCTCGATGCGCATCAGCTCCTGCTCCATGGCCGGAGCGCGGCCCGCCGCAGGCTTCCCGCTCTGCAAAAGCAGCCGCAGCGCGGCGATGGGCGTCTTGACCTGGTGCACCCACAGCGTGTAGTATTCGGCGGCGTCCCGCCGCTGGGCGTCCTTTTCGGCCGCAAGCCGCGCCCGCTCGGCCTCCAGCGCCAGGATGATGTCCACATAGTCCTGCTCTGTCATATCGCCCGCTTCGGGCAGGCTGCCGGTCGGGAAGCGCCCGGCTAGTTTGCTCAGTGTGTGATGCCTGGCCGCAAAACGTGCAAAGTCCGCCCCCGCAAACACGCCCCTCAATACGACGCCCAGCAGGCAGGCGTACCCCGCCGTACCCCAGGGCAGGCCGTACAGGCCATAAACCAAAAACAGGATGCCGCAAAACAGCACAAGGTACAAAAGCACCCACCGCCGCGCGTGCAACCACGCCGGCAGCAGGCGCACCCTTCCCCGCCCGTCCCGTCTCATCGCGTCCTTCCCCTTCCTCTTCCCTTCCAACATCTGCGCCCGCATACCCGCGCATGTCATTGTCCTCTGCGCCTGTCTTGCCGGCGTCGCCCGTCACTCCGCCAGCAGGTATCCCTCACCCTTCCGCGTCTCGATCAAGCCCGCAAGGCCCGCTTCATCCAGCTTCCTGCGCAGCCGGTTCACATTCACGGTCAACGTGTTGTCGTCAATAAAGCTCTCGTCCTCCCACAACTGCCGCATGATGGCCTCGCGCGTGAGCACCCGTCCCTTGTTTTCCAAAAGCAGCTGCAGGATGCGGAACTCGTTGCGGGTCAACTCCACTGTCCTCCCTCCCGCCTGCAGTGCCATGCTCCCCACATCCAGAACCGCCCCCCGGCAGGCCAGCAGTTCGCCCGGGGCGGCAAAGTCGTACACGCGGCGCAGAAGCGCCTGCACCTTGGCCACCAGCACAGCCAGGTCGAACGGCTTCGCGATCAGGTCATCCGCGCCCTGGTGCAGCGCCGTCACAAGGCTCACGCTGTCCCCCGCCGAGGTGACGAACAGCACCGGCACGCGGGAGATCTTGCGGATCTCCCCGCACCAGTGGAATCCGCTCCGCCAGGGCAGTGAAACGTCCAACAGCACCAGGTGGGGCCCAAACGCGTGAAAGTCTTCCAGCACCCGCTCAAAGTCCTCCACGCATCGCGCCTCATGCCCCCATCCGCCCAGGGCGTCGGCCATCAACCGGGAGATGGTCGCGTCGTCTTCCACAATGAGTATCCTGTACAAACAGGCACCTCCCCACACTTTCACGTTCTGTCCATTGTTTGTGTCTTGCAGCCTATACCATATTACGAAGATACCGCCCGGTTTTTTTCATGACGCCTTCTTTCCGTTCGCCCAGGAAAGCCCCACCAGTGCGGAGCCAGTACTCCCCCAACGAGAGTGGAAACCCGTCATTCGCACGCCCTTTCGCAAAGTACTGCCCCAACTCCTGCAATATCTGTCGACACTTGCCGCCCATTGGGGAATGTGATATAATTTACTCGCTCCTTGATGAAAACTTTTATATAAAAGGCTGGTGAAATCATGAGCGATGTCCAAGCCCTATTCGCCGAACGGTCGCAACTTCGGGCCGACCTGATGGCCCACAAGGTACCAAAGCGCGTGCCCGTCTATCCCAGCTTCACGCTGGAGGCCGCCTGTTCCCACGCTGGGGTGGACCTGATGCAGGCCCACTACCGCCCCGACCTGCGCGAACAGGCATTCGAATCGATCTGCCGCGACTTCTACGCCGATTGCTGCCCGGCCTTAGATTTGCGCTTCCCGGCTTCGTACCAGATACTGGGCGCCCGGAACTGGATTTTGGGCTCCAACGGCGCGGTGCAACACCCGGAGATCGAAACGATGACCACCGACGACTATGACGACTTCATCGCGGCGCCTTATGCCACCATTGTGGAGAAGCTGCTGCCCCGCGTGTGCACCGCGCTGGACACCGCGCCCATGAACGCCGCCACCACACTGGCCGCCGCCTACGATGCATACGCCAAGGCGGCCGGTGTCAGTTTCGGGCTGATCGGCAAGCTCAGCGCCAAATACGGCTATTCGTTCGGCATCATTGGCGGCGCAAACATGATCGAAGCCCCCTTCGATTTCCTCGCAGACCAGCTGCGCGGCTACAAGGGCATCAACATGGACGTACGCCGCTGCCCGGACAAGGTGAAGGCCGCCTGCGACGCGCTGGTGCCCCTGATGGTGAAGCAGGGCACGCCGACGCACCACATCCCCGGCACGCTGGATTTCATCCCGCTGCACCTTGCGCCCTACATCAGCCGCAAGGCCTTCGACGAGTTGTACTGGCCCACCCTGCTCGAGTGTATCGTGCAGCTGGACCGGAAAGGGATCGGCTGTTCGCTGTATGCCGAAGAGGATTGGACGCGCTACCTCGACGCGCTGCTGCAACTGCCCGAGTCCACGGTCGTCTTTTTCGAGAATGGGGACTATAAAAAAATAAAGAACGAATTCGGTAAAAACCACATCATCGCCGGATTCTTCGACCCCACCATCACCCTCTCGCGCAGCCGCGAGGCATGCATAGACGAGGTAAAGCGCCTGTGCGACGCGTGCATGGAGGGCGGCCACTTCTACTTCACCTTCGACCGCGGGGTGATGGATGCCAAGAGCGTCGACGCGTCCAAGCTGGCGGCCGTGCTGGAGTGGGTCCGCGACAACGCCGTGTATTGAGCGCGCCGCAAAACAGACGGGCGATGCCACCAGCGCATGGCCACAAAAAAACAGGCTCTCAGCCGGGAGGTGTATCACAGATGGATGAAAAGACCTATCTGCACGAATTTGACGCGTTCCTGAATGCCCATCCGGAAATCGACCCCGCCTGGCGCGGGCTGATCGAGCCCGCCGTACAGGACAGCGAAGCTGCTATTTTCAGTTTTATCATGAGCTATATTTTTATGTAAGTGCCTCCATGGGAAGTACCGGCGGCATTGCAGTGCACCTGCAATGCCGCCGCTTTTTGATTGTCTCCTCCACAAGCCTGGGCACAAAAAAGCCGCAGCCATCTCCTGGCTGCGGCCTTTTCTTTCCTGCTTGTATACTACCACAAAACGCCGCAAATTTCAAGTCTGGTATCTCCCCCAAAAGGGGCTACAATGGGTAGTACACCCCGCCCGAAAGGAGACTGCCCCGAATGGAACTTACGGCGCCCCGCCCCTCTTCCGCACAGCTGCAGCATACGGCCCACACCCTGCTGACCTGCAACCAGACCAGCGCCCGCTTCGGCCTTGCGCTCACCGGCGCGGAAGCGCTGGAACTGGCCCGGTGGCGCTTTGAAGCACTCAGCGCACACGGCCGCATCGAGTTCGGCGACGGCATCCTGCCCGCACTCATCTTCGAGTTCTGCGATTCGCCCTTCCTCGCCCCGCACAACTATGCCGAAACACTGCACGAGCTGCTGGAATGCTTCTATCATTTCAAGCACCAGACACGGGAACGCGTGGGCGACAGCGACCTGCTGAAGCAGATGAAACAAGCCTTCGACGGCCCCTGCCAGGGCTCGCTCGAATACCTGCGCAATACAGAGAAGGAGCGGTTCAGCGACGGGGTGCGCAACGGAGACTTTTCTTCCCCTTCGAACGGCAGGGTGTCCGAAGACGAGGACGACGCGGACATGGACGGGCCTGGGCGGCCGGTATGGGAGGAGCGCACCGATGACTGACCCTGTTGGATGCTCCGGCGGCCTCGCGCAAACACCCTGCGCGCCTGCGAATTTTTCATCCTCCTCCAGCCCCTCCCCCGCCGCGCCGGAGCCGGCGCAGCTGTGGGCGCTGTTCGAGCGCCAGGCGATGCTATATACCGGAGGAGACAGCTGCTCCATCCCGGTAGAACTGGCCGAGGATCTGTGGAAAGGCCTGTTGTTCTGCCTTTCCTTCCAGAAAGCGGCGGAAGCCCCAAACCCGGCCCTCGATGTATCGCCGATGGATCTGCTGCGCATCTGCCAGCAGGCTGTGCAGCGCGAACTGGAAAAGACAAAGGGCCTTTTCCGGCTGGCGCGCCGTGGCACGCCCCTTGCCGACAACGCCTTTTTTCGCAGCACCCTGCGCAGCTTCCCCGCCTATTTCCGCTGGTACGATATCCGCTTTTTTGCCCACGCATTGCCCGCCGAGATAGACTATCCCCTCGCCCGCCCAGTCCCCGAAAATCTGCAAGGGGTCTGCTATGCGCAGGAATACCTGCGCCAGCTGCTCACCGAGATGCGCTTCCTCGCCTGCTTTGAGCCTGGGATGGTGCGAAAGCTGCTCACCGCCTGGTTGCCCCTCTGGCCGGACCTCAGCGTCAACCTGTGCGAACCGGTATTCACCGCCTCGCTGGGTTTGGCCCTGCTGGGCGATGACCCTCATACGCTCGTGTTGGGCGCCCCGCAATTGGACGCGTTGAGCGCGCGATTGAAGCCATTGCGCCCGGCCAAGCTCGACAAACTGCTGGCCGCCGGAACAGCCGCCCTGTGCAACCATCTCGAACTGTGGGACGAGACTACGCGCGGGTATCTTTCCGGCCTTCTGCCGGACCTCGCCACCCGCGTCCGCCACGCCGGCAAAAACGGCTGGCCGCATCTTTTCACCTGCCTGGTTTCAGATATCCCCGCATCAGGCGATCTTTGAAAAGCGACCCTGAGACTCGATTCTAGGACCCATAGTATAATTATCCGCGCCCGCTCTGGTGAACCGCCAGGGCGGGCGTTTTCGTTCCACGGGTTGGGCGGCGTTGAAACGCGTTATGAATCGGCAGCTATCTGTGTTCGGGATGGCACCAGTCGATTTAGATATTTTACACAACATGCATGCCGATGTTAACATAAAATAGTACAATACGCCAATCTGTTGCAGTGGCCAGAACCACCGTTTCAACCAGCGGCCACCTGTAGATCCGCTCTTGAAGATTCGCAAAAGGGACCGGACGCGCCGGCTAAAGGAGGAGCAGCCATGTCAGAAAAGGAATTGCTTTTGCAGCCCATTACCATCGGTGGCAAGACAGTGCCCAACCGGATCGCCATCAACGCGATGGAGGGGGAGGACGCCGACGAGAACGGCAACCCCTCTGAGAAGACCTATGCCCGCTACGAGCGCTTGTTCGAGGGGGAAGCGGGCTTTGTGGACCTGGAAGCCATCACCTGCCAGTACGACAGCGTGTCCAGCCAACACCAGCTCAGCATCATGCCCCGCAACGCCAAGGCGTTGGAAAAATTTGTACAGCACCTCAAAGGGATCAACAAAAACAACGTTTTCGTCTTCCAGCTCACCCATGCGGGAGAGGTGACCGATTCCCGCTTCTCCCGTGCCGTCCGCGTCACCGAGAGGCCCCTGTACGGCTTCGAGGATACCGAATTCATCGGCGAGGATGCAGTGGAGAAAATCCTGGACCAATACGTGGAGTCGGCCAAGATCGCCCATGCCGCCGGGGCGGACGGCATCGACCTCAAGCTGTGCGCCGGATATCTGGGCTCCCAGGTGTTGCGTCCCTTCAACAGCCACAAGTGGAAATATGGTGGCCCCTGGGAAAACCGGCGGCAGTTCGCCTTCGACCTCATCGAGCGCATCCGCAAGGCCGTCAACGACCCCGGCTTTATCGTGGGCTCCAAAGTGTCCCTGTACGAGGGCTTCCCCGGCGGCCAGGGCACGGCGGGCCCGGACAGCGCCTACATGGACCTGAGTGAATCCATCGACCTCATCAAGGGGCTGGAGGAGCGGGGGGCCGCCTATATCATGCAGGCTGGCGGCGCGCCGCGCCACACCCTCGAATATGCAAAGCCCGACAAGGACAGGCCATATTTCACGTACATACAGCAGTATTTCCAGAAGGTGTGCCGGGACAACCTGAAACCCGAGACGGTGGTCATCGGCGCGGGCTACTCCCTCTTCCGGGACGGCCTGCACACAAACTTCCCTGTGGTGGCGCCCGAGAATAACAGCCTTCGGTTCTGGGGGAACAAGAACATAGCCGACGGCATCACCGATATGGTTGCCCTTGGCCGCCAAAGCCTGGCCGACCCCTACCTCGCCAAAAAACTGCGGGAGGGCAAGGCCGACGAGATCAACTGGTGCACCGGCTGCGACAGCTGCAGCATCCTGCTGGTGCACCACGAGAACGTGGGCTGCGTGCCCCACAATCAGCCCTACGTGAAGATATTCCAGGACCTGATGGCGCGCCTGAAAGGTTGACGTTCGGCCCGGCGCGAACGTAGCAAGAGTAACAGGAGGGATAACCGTGGCTGTGACAACGATGGGGGTAAACCATTTCGCTGTAAGCGTGAGGGACCTGCAGGAATCCATACTGTGGTACGAAAGGGTCCTGGGCTTTGCGCCCCTGGTGGAAGGCGATATCCCAAACATTGACGTGAAGGTGGCGCACATGGCCGGCCAGGGCGTGGTGCTGGAATTGTTCGAGGCCAAGGGGGCGGCCCCCCTGCCCGAGGAGCGCAAACGACCAAACACCGACCTGCGGGTACATGGCAACAAGCATTTTTCCATGACCATCCCCGACCGGGACCAGGCCAAAAGGGAGCTGGCGGAGCACGGGGTGGAGATCGTGATGACCGCCGACGTCTGGGGCACCTACGGCATCTTCATTCAGGATCCCACTGGGAACCTGATCGAGCTGTTCGAAGGAGACATGGTAAAAGTAGCCCAGAAATAGATTGCTTTTCCGCAATAAAAAGGGGCGGCATTGCAGGATGCCGCCTCTCAAAGAAAGCCTATTGGCTTTTTTGCGCCCTCACAAACTCGATGTATTTCGTAATTGCGGGGTTTGTGATATCCCTGTGCCAAACCGCCAGGATATTGGTGGTGGGGCGGGGCAGGGACGCAGGGAAGATATCCACCACCCGCACGGTGTCCCGCTTGAAGATCCGCGTGGAGTTGCTGATGACGGCATAGCCCAGGCCCGCTTCCACAAAGAGCATCATGTCCTCGATGGTGTTCACGTGCTTGGTGCGGGTCGGGCGGATGCCAAGGGTATTCAAAAAGCTGGTGCTGTTGGCGTTGGCCTGGGGGGAGATGCTGGGGGAGATGGTCACAAAGGTTTCTCCCTGGAAATCCTCCGGCCCCAGCCGCTCCTTGGCACCCAGTGCGCCCGACTGGGAGATGGCCAGGTAATCCTCGTTGGACTCCAGGACATAGGCGGGCAGGCTGTTTTCGGGCATGAGGAAGGAGAGGATGATGGTGATGTCGGAACGTCCGGTGATCAGGTCCTCTTCCACATCCTGGAAGGACAGGCGGCGCAGGTCCAGGTAGATGTCGGGATAGGCCTCGGAAAACGCATACAGATGGGTGATATCGGGATTGAACAGATCGATGCCGTGCAGCACACTGATGTTCAGGGTGCCCCGCATGCCCTGGCTTGCCTGCTTTGCGTGCTCGACGGTGTTGTCCAGCCAGTCCGAAAAACTGCCCCATTCCCGGTACAGAACCTCTCCGGCGGCGGTCAGCCGCACAGACTTGTTGTCCCGGTCGAACAGCCGCATGCCCAGCTCCGTCTCCAAGGCAAGGATCTGCTTGCTGACCGCGGACTGGGCCACGTACAGCTGGCGGGACGCCTCGGAAAAGCTACGATACTTGGCCACCGTGAGAAAGTACTGGACCTGTGTCCGGTTCATGCGCCAGCCTCCCAACCCTGTATTCAAGCGTAGTATACCACATATTCGACGGGCACGTCACTTTTACACCAGAGGAGAATCATCGTGCTAAACAAAAAACACTATGCCAAGAACGTGGAATGCGTGGGCTACCACGACCTGAAAGACCGCCCCGGCTTCCAGATGGCCCTGCAGGAATCGAACGGAAAATACTACTTGTATATTTCCCATTTCCGCCATTCCGGTTGGACCATCCTGGACGTGACGGAACCGGAAACCCCACGTTTTGTGCGGTTCATCGAAGGGCCAGACCTTGCCGGCCAATGCACCAACAAGATCCAGGTGGCCGACGGCCTGATGCTCTGCGCCCTGGGCACGGGCATTCCCTTCCTGCACAACATCGGTGCAGACGACCCCTACAAGGCCGGCCTGTACATCTTCGACGTGAAGAAGGATCCGGAGAACCCAAAGTTCCTTTCCTACTGGAACGCGGGCGAATCACAGGCCTGCGACAATATCTGCCTGGGGGTCCACCGGTTTTTCTACAATGGCGGGCGATACGCCCACCTCTCCTCCACCTGCGACGGCTACTCCAACATGATCTACCGGATCCTGGATCTGCAGGACCCCAAAAACCCTGTGGAAGCCGGACGCTGGTGGATGCCCGAGCAGTGGGACGCCGGCATCCTCGAAAAAGACAAACCCCCTATGGACTTCCCCCTCTCCCTGCCGGGCATCCACGGGCCGCCCTATGTGAAAGGCAACTACGCCTACTGCGGCTACAATGGCGCCGGTATGGTGATCCTGGACATCTCCGACATCGCGGTGCCCAGGCTTGTGGGCCACCTGCCCACCTATCCTCCACTGGGCGGAAAGCTGGCCGGCGCACGCTGCCACACGGTGCTGCCGCTTTCAAAGCGCCCCTACGCCATCTTTACCAATGAAGGTGAGCGGTTCCCCTGCTTCAACAAGGAGATCATAAACGGCCAGGCGCAGCCGCTCTGCACCCTGGGCATGGTGGACGTCTCCGACGTGACCGACCCCACCCTGATTGCCACCTTCCCCTATCCGGAGGTTCCGCCCGATTTCCCCTATCCCAACTTCAACGATTGTGGCATCGGCGCGCCGGGGCCCTTTGGCCCCCACAACATCCACGAGCCCCACGACCACCCCGACCTGGAGGACCGCAACGACCGGCTCTACTGCTGCTACTTCCACGCGGGGCTGCGTGTATACGACACCAGCGACCCCTTCGTTCCAAAAGAGATCGCCTATTTCATCCCGCCCAACCCCGAGTCATACAAATTCGACTGCCATTACCCCGGCCCCATGATCGCCACCACCGAGGACTGCGTCGTGGACAAGCGCGGGTATATCTACATGGATACCTTCCACGACGGGCTCTACATCCTCAAATGCACGGTTTGACCGGGTCGTCCGGGGCAGGTTGCACAAAAGAAGCGAATGCGTTTAATGCGAATATAGCAAATAATCTCTTTTCGCGATAACCCAATGCTGAACGCATATGAACGGATTCGCCATACCCGTGCTATGATAGTGGTGACGAGTTGTGTCGAAATAACCAGATATAGCTCGAACTGTTAAATCATGGAGTGCACTATGCCAAACGAGATTGCTCTGCAAGCGCCTGTATTCAATATCGTCCGCGGTTCCAGCGCAGATGGCTGGGGGCTCCGGACGGCCATCCTCCTGAAGGGATGCCCGCTGCGCTGCCGCTGGTGCTGCAGCCCGGAGGGACAGAAAAAGTATCTGGAGCTGAAGTATACGGCGGAGGACTGCACGGGCTGCGGCCGGTGTGTGGATACCTGCCCGCGCGGGGCCATCACAATGAGCGGCGGTGAAAAATCCGTGGCGGCAATCGACCGGAGCATGTGCGGCAACTGCCTTGCCTGTGTGGACGTCTGCGACGACGGCGCCCTCGATGTCTTTGGCAAAACGTACACCGTGGACGGGCTGATGGAGGAGATCGAACGAGACCGGTCCCGTTTCGGAGAGGACGGCGGCGTCACCATCGGCGGGGGGGAAGCGACGCTCTACCCCGAGTTCACCCTGGAGCTGATCCGAAAATGCCAGGCCGCGCACATCCACACGGCGCTCGACACCTGCGGCCACATCACCACCGATGCCGGCCTGCGCTGTCTGGCCGAAACCGACCTCGCCCTCTACGACATCAAGGGGCTGGACCGGGAGGCCCACATCCGGGGCACGGGCGTCTCCAACGAGATCATCCTGAAGAACCTGGAGTACAGGGACAACCTGGACGACCCCGGCAAAGAGATCATCGTCCGCCTGCCCCTCATTCCCGGCTACAACGACAGCGAGGAAAACCTGCAGAAGACGGCTGAGCTCTTGAAAGGTCTCAAAACCCTCAAGCGGGTGGATATCCTCCCCTTCAACAAGAATTCCAAGATCAAATACAGGCAGCTGGGCTGGTCCCTGCCCAACGTGTTTGAGGAGATCCTCCCCCTCGAACGGGAGGAAGCCGTGCTCAAGCTGTTCCTCGGGTACGGCCTGCCCGCCCAGATCGGCGGCTGAGCGGCCGGAAGCGAAGGATGCAAGGGGAGGAAGCATAATGACGGGAACGATGCAGGCCTACGTGTTTGAAAAAGCAAACGAAGCGCGGCTCCGGGAGATACCCATCCCGGCTATACAGGATGACGAGGTGCTGGTGCGGGTACATGCCTGCGGCATCTGCCACACCGACCTGATGGTACTGAGCGGAGTAAACATCGTGCCGGTACCCTTCCCCTTCACCGGCGGCCACGAATGGGCCGGTGAGGTCGTGGAGGTGGGAAGCCATGTGCACGGCTTTGCCCCCGGGGAGCGCGTGGTGGGCGAGGGCAACAGCGGCTGCGGCGTCTGCCGGGTCTGCCAGGAGGGCATCCAGGACTACTGCACCCTTGCCCCGGTCCAGCGCGGCATCAACACCGACGGGGCCATGGCCCAGTACTACCGGGTGCCCGCCCGGCTACTGCACAAGATCCCCGATTCCATGGATTATGTGACGGCCTCCCTCATCGAGCCTTTCACCGTCGCCTACAACGGGATCTATTCCATCGGCGGCTGCGACGCGGGAGACACGGTGGTCGTGCAGGGTGGCGGCTCCATCGGCCTTTCCGCGGTAGCTGCCGCCAGGGCGATGGGCGCCCGGGTCATCCTTTCGGAGCCCCAGGCCTTCCGCCGCCAGATGGGCGCAGCCCTGGGCGCCGAGCTGACCCTAGACCCGACGGTACAGGATGTGTCCGAAGTGGTGAACGGGCTGACGGACGGCTATGGCGCCGACCTCGTCGTGGAGGCGTCCGGCAATCTCACCAGCATGAGGCAGTCCATCGACCTTGCCCGGAACATCGGCCGCGTGTCCTACATCGGGGTCAACGTAGGCCAGGAAGCCCCCGTGGAGCTGGGAAAAATCCAGATGAAGGGCTTGCGGGTCCAGGGATTTTTGGGCTCGCCCCGCATCTGGCACCGGGCCATTGCCTTTTTGGTGCAGAGCGGTCTGGACATCTCGATGCTGTCCACCCATCGCTTCCCGCTGGAGAGGGTGGACGAAGCGTTCGCTTTCGCAAGGGATATCAAGAGCAACCCGCTCGTCAAGGTGACGGTGGTCATGGACTAGCGGGCACACGCAAGAAAAGCCGAAAGCCCGGGATATCAATAAGGGGAGGTGCAAGAAATGGCGGATGTGCGCTACAAGCCCCTGCACGTCGGCATCAGCGTCGGCAACCTGGAGGATGGCATCAGGTGGTTCGAGGAGATCCTCGGCTTCACCCTGCGGGAAAAATCGGATTTCGTCCCCGCCGGTTTCCGCGTCGCCTTCCTGGACAACGGCGGTGGCTTCGAAGTGGAACTGTTCGAAAACAAGGAGACGCGGCCCGCCCCCGAGGAGCGCCTGCACCCTGACACCGACTCCAAGACCCAGGGCACCAAGCATATCGCCTTTGAGGTGGACGACCTGGACGCCGAACTCGCCTATTTCGAGTCCAAGGGCATCGAGCCGGTCATGGGCCCGGCCAACTGTTTCGGCCTGTATGTGGCCTTCATCCACGGCCCCGACGGTGTCCTTCTCGAGTTTATCCAATGGAACAGGTGAGGTGCGAGAGATGGCGATCAAAACGCTGAGGACCAACCACTTCGCGGTGAGCGTTTCGGATCTGGAGCGGTCTGTCGAATGGTACCGACGCGTGCTGGGTTTCAAGCTGCTCTGCCGGAACAGGATCGACCACATCGACACGCCTGTCGCCCACATGGACGCGCCCGATTCGGGGTTTGTGCTGGAGTTGTATTCTCCACCCGGCGCAAAACCCGTGCCCCAAGAGCGAAAACTGCCCGACGAGGATATGAAAACAAACGGGAACAAACATTTTTCCCTCACCATAGCGAGCCACAAGGAAACCCTGCGCCAGCTGGCCGAAATGGATATCCCCGTCGCTTTCGTCGCCCCCTGCTGGGGCACGGTGGGTGTTTTCATCAACGACCCCGACGGCAACCTCATCGAGTTGTTCGAAGGGGATATGCGCGAAAAGGTAAATGTTTGACCCCCTTTTGCGACCACAGGCGAATTACAAGGTTATAACTTGCAGCGGGTATGTTGAGGAAGGGCCCGTGGTGAGTGTTAACATACACGTAAACCGGGAGAAATAATTAGGAGGAAAAAAATGGGTAAAACGAAACTGAGCAAAAAGGTCCTGGCAATCCTACTGAGTTCCCTGTTGGTGTTCATGCTGGCCGCCTGCAACAGCGGGGGCGGCAACGCTTCCAGCGGCGGGGGCAACGCAAGCGCCGCGACCGATTCCACGGCCGCACCCGACTCCGCCTCCACCCCTGCCGCCGAAGGCGACGACGACGGATACGGCGTTGCCGGCGCCGACGTGGCCTTCGTGCTGCCTTCGGACGACAAGCTGGCCATCAACGACCGTGGCTGGATCCAGATGACCTGGGAAGGCACCAAGAAATACTGCGACGAGAACGGCAAGACCTGTACATGGTACACCCCTCTCGATAACTCCACCCAGGGCTATTATGACGCCATGACCACCGCCATCAGCAGCGGCAGCGGGGTAATCCTCAACCTGGGCTCCCAAAGCGTGGAAGCGGTGATCCAGGCCCAGGAGGACTACCCGGATACCTACTTCATCTGTGTGGAACCCAATGGCATAGAGGAACTTGTGGGCGAGAACACCTACGCCCTCTTCCACCAGGCCGACGAAGCGGGCTTCCTGGCTGGCGTTGCAGCCGTAAAGGGCGGGTTCAAGAACATCGGCCTGCTCACCGGCCTTGACATCCCCCCCATGAACATCTGGGTCTACGGCTATATCCAGGGCATCAACTACGCTGCTGGCGAGCTGGGCATCGACGACATCAAGGTGCAGCAGCATTATGTCCAGACCTCTGCGGCCGCCCCTGAGATCCAGACCATGGCTGCCTCCTGGTACGAGTCGGGCTGCGACCTGATCATTCCCATGATGGCCGGCGGCAACCCCTCCCTCTTCGCCGCTGCCGACGCCGCCCAGATGCCCTGCTTTGGCGCAGACGTGGACCAGGGCGACCAGTCGGAGATGATTCTCACCGGCGCCATCAAAAAGCTTGAGGAAACCGTTCCCGCGGCCCTGGCTACCGTTTATGACGGCACCTTCCCCGGCGGTACCTACCGCTGGCTCAACGTAGACGACGATGCTGTGGGCCTTGCCACCGGCCATTGGCGGATGGACAAATATGGCTATACCATCGAAGATTATGAGGCCGATTTCAAAGCGTTCAAAGACGACGTGAACGGGCAGAGGACGGGCATCCTGATCGAGAGCGAAGTTCGCACCGACCCGAATTCCGACGCCTACGACGCCCTTTGGGACGCCATGGAAACCAAAAACATCGAATTCGTCAACATCAAATAAGCCAGCGTATTAAAGGATGTTATGGACGAAACGCAGGTTTCGTCCATAACATTTCATGGGGAGGTTCACGTGGAAGATTACATATTTGAGATGCGAAACATCACAAAGACATTCCCCGGCATCGTTGCAAACGATGACATCACACTCCAGGTGCGCAAACAGGAAGTTTATGCCCTGCTGGGCGAAAATGGAGCGGGCAAATCGACGTTGATGAACGTATTGTTCGGTCTCTACCACCCGGACGCGGGAGAAATCTACATCAATGGCGAGCACGTCAAGATCAACACCCCCAATGATGCGAACCGGTATGGCATCGGTATGGTGCATCAGCATTTCAAACTGGTGCATAATTTCACCGCCCTGCAGAACATCGTCTTGGGCGTGGAGACGACAAAGCGCGGCTTTTTAAACATGACGGATGCCCGGAAAAAGCTGGAAGAGCTGACCGACCGCTACCAGCTGAAGGTGGACCTGGACATGCTGATCGAGGATATGACGGTGGGCATGCAGCAGCGGGTGGAGATCCTGAAAATGCTCTACCGGGAAAACCATATCCTGATCTTTGACGAACCCACGGCGGTGCTGACACCCTCGGAAACAGAGGAGCTGATGAAAAGCATCGAGGAGCTCGTGGCGGAAGAAAAAAGCGTGGTTTTCATCTCCCACAAGCTGAACGAGATCATCCGCATCGCAGATCGTTGCACAGTGCTGCGGCGGGGCAAGGTGGTGGGCACCGTGGACATCGAGGGCACCACCCAGGAAGACCTGAGCGAAATGATGGTGGGTCGCAAGGTGCTGCTGACGCCCGAGAAGGCGGATATCCCCGTGGGAAGAACACTCATGAAGGTGCGCAACCTCACGATCCGCGGCCAGAAGGGCCACCGGGACCGGGTGAAAGACGTATCCTTCGACGTACACGAAGGGGAGATCCTTTGCATCGCCGGCATCGACGGCAACGGCCAGACTGAGCTTGTCTACGGGCTGACCGGCCTGCAAAAAGTGGACTGCGGGAGCATCGTCGCATGCGGGGAGGATATCACCAAATCCAGCATACGGCACAGGAACAGGCGCCACCTCTCACACATCCCCGAAGACCGCCACAAGCATGGGTTGGTGTTGGATTACGATGTTGCCGAAAACCTGATCCTGCAATCCTATTTTGAAAAAACAGTCTCCAGCAAAGGTCTCATCAACTACAAAAAAGTATATAAAAATGCGGGCGCAACAATCGAGCAGTACGATATCCGCTGCGCCCACGGGCCCTGGACGATCACGCGCAGCATGTCGGGCGGCAACCAGCAAAAGGTCATTGTCGCCAGGGAGATCGAGCAAAATTCCGAGGTGCTCATCGCGGTGCAACCCACCCGCGGGATGGACGTGGGCGCAATCGAATTCATCCACAAGCAGCTGCTCCGCATGCGGGAGCAGGGGCGGGGTGTTCTTCTCATCTCCCTCGAGCTGGAGGAAGTGATGAATATCGCCGACCGCATCCTTGTAATCTACGAAGGCGAGCTTGTTGGGGAACTGTACCCGGACAAGACGAACTTCCAGGAGCTGGGGTTGTATATGGCCGGTGCAAAAAAAGACGCTTTGCCCTCACTACAAGACTGATGATGATACGGAGATCTTGCAAATGAAAATGAAAAAGATACTGCTGTCACCGTTCATGACCGTATTTGTGGCTACGATCATCACTATCATCATCGGTTTGCTGATAGGCTTTTTGCTGCTATTGGCCACCGCCGGGGATGTTGCCGTGCCGGCGTTCAAGACCATTATTTCGGGGGGCTTCGGCCTGGTGGGCTTTCGCACCGGCATGGGCAGGGTACTTTATTACGCAGTGCCCATCATGATGACGGGCCTTTCCGTGGGGTTTGCCATGCGCACGGGCGTATTCAACATCGGCGCCCCGGGGCAGTTCCTCATGGGGTTGTATGGGGGCCTGTTCGCCGCCATCCACTTCGAGCCCATCTTCGGTTCCGCCACCTGGATCATCGCCATCATCGTGGGCGCAGCCGCGGGCGGCATATGGGGGCTCATCCAGGGCCTGTTCCAGGCCTACCGGAATATCAACGCCATCGTGTGCGGCATCATGATGAACTATGTCGCGCTGTACCTTGTGAATATGCTGATACGGGCCGACAACTCCCTGTATTTTGGCGGCCGGAGCTATACGAACTCGGTGCCCAATGAAGCCCTGCTGCCCAAGATCGGCATGAACGAGGTCTTTACCGGCTCCGCGGCCAACTCGGGGATCGTGATTGCCATCGTGGTCTGCATCATCGCCTTCTTTATCCTGAAGAAAACGACCCTGGGCTTTGAGCTGAAAGCAACGGGCCTGAACAGGAATGCGGCCCGATACGCCGGTATCAATGTGGAACGCGCCGTCGTGATCTCCATGCTGTGCGCGGGCATCTTTGCGGCGCTGGGCGGCGTGCTGTACCACAACGGCGCCATGGGGCAAAAATATACACTGTCGGATGCGCTTCGCCCCGAGGGATTCACCGGGATCCCTGTGGCCCTGCTAGGTTCCAGCCACCCCATCGCCATCATCTTTTCCAGCCTGTTCATCGCCTACCTGCAGGTGGGGGGGCTTGGGATGCAGTCCTTTGGGATCGAAACGGAAATCGTCACGGTCATCACCTCGATCACCATCTTCTTCTGCTCCTTCAATGTGATCTTCAAAAAAATGTATATTCGCCTGATAAACAAAGTTTTCAAGGAGACGGTATGAGTACATTTTATTTTGTAGTACAACAGGTGATCATCTGCGCGGTGCCGTTATTGGTGGTGGCAATCGGGGGCATCTTTTCCGAAAAGGGCGGCATCATGAACTTCTCCCTGGAGGGCATCATGCTGGCAGGCGCCTTTTTGGGTACTCTATACCTGCACGGTCTGGAAAACGGGACCCAGTGGAACTATATCTGCGCCCTGCTGCTGGCAGGGGTGGCCGGCGTTGCCATCATCCTGCCCCATGCCATCTCGTCCATCAGCCTTCGGGGCAACCAGATTATCAGCGGCATGGCCATCAACCTGCTCACGCCTGCGGCAACGGTCATCATCGCCCGCGCCCTGGTTGGGCGGTTGCAGATCACCTTTACCAATTCCTACATGATACGGGAGGTCCCCGTGTTGTCCGATATCCCCATTCTGGGGGGGATGTTCTTCCAGAACGCCTACATCTCCACCCTGATCGGCGTCGTCGTGCTGGTGGTGGCCATCGTGGTCTTCAACAAGACGCGCTTCGGCACCCATCTGAAGGCCTGCGGCGAAAACCCACAGGCCGCGGCTTCCACGGGCATCAACGTGCCCCGCACCAGGTATATCGGCGTCATCATTTCCGGGTTCATCGCCGGCATGGGAGGCCTGATGTTCATCGTGCCCAACGCGACGGAGTATGCGTCTTCGGTGGCCGGTTATGGCTACCTGGCCGTCGCTGTGGTCATCTTTGGCCAGTGGAACCCGGTAAAGATACTCTTCGCCGCCATCTTCTTCGGTTTCATGAAGACGCTGGCCAACATCTACACCATCGTGCCCTTCCTCGTAAATCTGGAGATCAGCACCTATGTGTACAAGATGCTGCCCTACCTTGCCACCATCATCGTCCTGCTCTTCGTCAACAAGCGCTCCACCCAGCCCAAAGCCCTGGGGGCGGAGTTCAGCTTTGATACAAGGTAAGGGGGGATGGTGTATACTTGTCATCAGTTGTTGTTAGTTGTCCTGTCCAATAGTAAAAACATACCCGCAATCAAATTTTATGAATGATGGAGGAAAGAAAAATGATTCCAAAACTACCGTTTGACAACATCGCGCATCTGGGCTGGGCCGTAAAGGACATCGACGAGACCATTAAAAACTTTGAGCTGATGGGCCTTGGCCCATGGCGCCGTTATATGCTTGGTGAAGCAGATGGCGGACATGATTTTGCGTACAGAGAGTATGAAGGCGGCATGGAGAACAGATGCAAGGTCGCATTGGCCCGGTGGGGATCGATCGTCATCGAGCTGTTTGATCCGTCAGGTGGCAAATTCCCGATCGTGGAAAACTTTTTGGCCAATCATGGCGAGGGGATCTGGCACTTCGGATATTCCGTAACCAGGGAACAATTCGATTCAACGATCGTAGAGATGGAGAAGGTCGGCATCGATATCATTGGGCGTTCCGAATATAAAAATGGCGTCCGAATGGCGTTTCTTGACCCCGCTAAAACCGGCGGGATCATCTTCCAGCTGCACGATTGTCCGCCCGAAATGGAAGATTTCTTTGATACGATGGGCATCATGGTCTGAAGCACATAAGAAGCACATAAAGAAGTTATAAAATGGCAAGGAGACTCGAGACACGCTCTAACAACACCAGTTGATTACAGGGGGGATTTTTTTTGCCAGAAGAAAACCTGCTGCTGACACCCGTCACCATCGGCGGGAGAACGGTGCCCAACCGGCTGGCCGTGGGCGCCATGGAATGCAACGACGCTGACACGGAAGGCAACCCCTCCAAGGCGACCTATGAGCGGTACGAGAAATACTTTGAAGGCGGCTCCGGCTTCATCAGCTTGGAGGCGGCCACCTGCCAGCGGGAGAACGTGTCCAGCGCCCGCCAGCTAAGCCTGCTTCCCGCCAACGCCAAGGCGCTGGAAAGATTCGTCGGCCACCTGAAAGCCATCAACAAAGACAATCTTTTCATCTTCCAGATCACCCATTCGGGCGAGGTCAGCCATCCCGTACTTTCCCAGCCCGTGCGGGTGACCAAAGAACCCCTCTTTGGCTATGAAAACAGCATCCAGATCGGCGAGGCCGAGGTGGAGCAGATCATGGACCAGATGGTGGAGGGGGCCAAGGTCGCCCACGCGGCGGGGGCGGACGGTATCGACCTCAAGCTGTGCACCGGTTACCTGGGCTCGCAGATACTGCGCCCCTTCAACAGGGACAACTGGAAATACGGCGGCGCGTGGGAGAAAAGGCGCCAGTTCGCCTTTGACCTGATCGAGCGTATCGTAAAGGAGGTCAACGACCCGAACTTCATCGTGGGCTCCAAGGTGAGCCTTTACGAGGGCTTCCCGGGCGGTCAGGGAAGCGCGGGCCCCGACACCCCGCTCATGGACCTGAGCGAGCCCCTGGACCTGGTGCAGGGGCTCGCAGAGCGGGGCGCATCCTATATCATCGAAGCCGCCGGGGCCCCCCGCCACACTGAGGACTATTCCAAGCCCGACCGCGCAAAGCCTTATTTTGGCTACCTGCATTTTTATTTCCAGAAAATTTTGCGAGACGCCCTCAGGCCCGAGACCAAGGTGATTGGGACCTGCTATTCCCTTTACCGGGACGGCAGCTTAAAGACCTTCCCCGCGGTCAGGCCGGAAAATAACTCACTCACATTCTGGGCAAACAAGAACATCCGGGAGGGTGTCGTGGACATCGTTTCCCTGGGCCGCCAGAGCCTGGCCGACCCCTATGTGCCAAAGAAAATGGCAGAGGGGCGGGAGCCGGAGATCCAATGGTGCGTTGGATGCGACAACTGCACGGTGTTTCTGGTTTCTCAGGAGGGCGGCGGATGCGCCGTATATGACAAGGCTTTGTCGGAAAAACTGAAGGAAATCAAAAAGCGCGTCTGATGGAAAACGTCACCCACACATCCCCTGCGCATTCATCGGGCAAATCTCCGGTGGATGCGCAGGGGTGATCATGAGCAGGAGAATCTATGAATCATCTTCAGATTGCGTATTTCCTCGCAGTTGCAAAGTTCCGCAGTTTTTCCGAAGCAGCCCGGCAGCTTTTTGTCGCCCAGTCCGCCATCAGCAAGCAGATCCAAACTTTGGAAAAGAACCTGGGCATCAAGCTGTTTGTGCGCTCCAACCGCACCATCAACCTGACGCCCGCGGGAGAGGTGCTGTACAGGGAACTGGAAAAGTACAATAACTGGTTGCTGCAGATCATCGACATGGCAAAACAGGTGGACCAGGGTAAGGCCGGGATCCTCAACATCGGCGTTATGCACGGGCTGGACATGAGCGGCAGCAATATCGGTTTTTTCATTGATTTTCTCGAGATGTACCCCGGCATCCAGGTGAATATCCAACGCATCAAGCTGGAGGACATGGCGGAAGCGCTCTACATGGGTACCCAGGACATCCTGGTCTCCTATTCCTTCCTGGCGAACACCATGACGGACATCACCAGCGCTGTTCTGAGCTGGGAGATCGACCAGCTGCTCGTCTCCCGGACCCACCCCCTGGGAAAGGTGAAGACAGTGACCCCCGAGGCCCTGATGGAGCATACCCTGGTCACCATTTCGCCCGAAATATCCGAGGACGCTTACCGGAACAGCCTCAACTACCTCAAGGGCATCGGGGTGTCTCCCCAGTGGATCACTCACACCCCCACCATCGAGGACATTATGCTGTCGGTGGAATTCGGGCTGGGATACGCCATCGCCAGCGATTCCTCCCGCCTCAGCCGCCACAAGGGAAGCATCCTTTTTCTAGATATGTACGAGGGGCGCGAAGCGCCTGTGATGGAGATATTGGTGATGTGGCGCAACGACAGCCTGAACCCCTCCCTCCAGTTTTTTCTGGAGCACGCCCAGAACCGGCTGGTGATCAAGTAGCATCAACCAAGGTAACAAGCAGCTCTTTGGAGAGGGTTGCATAAATACAACGCCGCACTAGGAGGTTTTTATGAGCACACCCGTAGTGTATGACAAGGCAAAATGGGATACGTCGACAGGGCTTGATTACTCGAATCCCCGTCAATTTTTTCCCAAACCCTATAAGCACCACGACTTTGAGCCCCTGTTCCAGAACACAAAGCTTGTGGCCCAGTACGACATGGAGGGCCGCGGGGACGGGTTCCAGATCACAAAGCATGGGGACTACCTGTATGTCAACCATTTTTGGAGCAGCGGCTTCAGCGTCGTGGATATCAAGGATGTGAAGAACCCCAAGGTGGTCTACTTCGAATCTACGGGAAGCCCACACACCTGGACGCTGAAAAACCGGATCGTGGGCGACATCATGGTGACCAGTACCGAGTGGAAGTTCTTCGAGCCGGACAAGTACCATGTGAGGCCGGGCGTCCACAACTACCACGATACCGTCAGCAAAGAACCGGTCAAATCCGGCATCAAGGTGTACGACATCTCCAGGCCCGACAAGCCCCGGCTGCTCTCCTTCTACGAGACCGGCGTCTGGACCCCCGAGGGCGGCAGCAACGCCTGCCACCGCTTCTGGTTCGACGGCCACTATGTCTATCAGTCCGCCGAGGTGCCTGGCTTCGACGGAAACATCATGCTCATCATCGACGTCTCGAACCCCGAAAAGCCCCGGGAGGTGTCCAAGTTCTGGCTGAAAGGCCAGTGGACGGCAGGCGGCGAACGTCCCGATTGGCCCAAAAATCTGGATCACCGCTGCCAGCTGCACCATCCCATCGTGCGGGGGGATAGGGCCTACACCACCTGGTTCGGTTTGGGGGCGGCCATCGTGGATATCTCGGACATCCGCGCGCCCACTCTGATTTCCCATGTCAATTACGACATGGGCGGCCAAACCCACACCTTCCTGCCCATCAAGAATGGGGATTATGCCATCCTGATCGGGGAATACCGCCACGCCTGGATGCTGGACATCCGCGATGAGCGGTACCCGGCAGTGGTCGGGATGTTCCCCCTGCCCCCCGGTGAGCTGCTGGAGCGGGGCGTGGGCAACCCCTGGGGCCCCGGCCAGCACAACATCCACGAGAATATGCCCGGCCCCGACTCCTTCCGCTCCGACGACCTGGTCTTCATGACCGCGGGCGCGGGCGGGATGAGGGCCTACGACATCAGCGACCCGTGCCGGATCAAGGAGGTGGGCTACTATGTTCCCGGTACCCCCAAGGTCTACTACGACCCCCGGGGCCCCGAACACGCCAGCAACGGCGCCGGGGTGGATGTGGCCGACCTGTGGGTAGACCCCAACGGCCTGATCTACCTGACCGCCTACAATGGCGGCCTCGAAATTCTGGAATGGCAGGGCTGAGAGCCGGGGTTTATTGAGAAACAAGTAAAAGTGGACCCGGATAAAGCGTAAAGCTTTATTCGGGTCCACTTCGCATTACAGCCACACCGTCCCAAAAAAGCAGGTGTACGTGTAATACTCTTCTGGCGGAGAAGGAACTAGCCAAACAGTGCACACAGAAGCTGTTTTCTTGTTTTGCCCTATTATCTTGCGGGAACAAATCAAGATGCAAGGGGAAATTACATAAAAGTATATTCATGAAGTCAGCATAAAAATCCCTACAAGTGGATCTACTCTACATTTGTTAGGAAAGCTTATTTTGGAGGAATTGCGTCAATGTATCAACCATATTCTTGTCCGTCTCCATCAGGTATTTAACAATAATTTCTCCTAAATCGTCCCTATCCTTCCGAATGCTAGTTAACTCATTCAGAAGAAATCCATAGAGCATCTTACCATCAGCATCAGTTGACACGTCACCTTCGGTTCGATATTTTCCCAATATTGATGAAAGTGGGCGTCCCTGAAAAACATAATTATCCAGTTGTTGATATAAAGAATGGTCTACATTCAAAACCAGTTTTTCTTTGAGATACTTTTCGAGACTGCGGATTGGCAGAAAATCCGGTTCTAAATATTTATACTTTTTGTGATTACTCATAAATTTAGGAACTTCGTCTTTTATATCTTGGTCAAGCACAATTATGATTCGCGTATCTTTTAATAGTAACCGCGATGAAATAACATCATGCGCCATTATAATTGTATTTGTCCATCCCCCTGTTGGTAAAACCTTGACCCGCATGTTATTAAGAAGACTATTCTCTAAAAGTATTCTTTCCACAATGCACTTTGCCAAATCATCTTCTACAAAGATGACTGCATCGTTTCCATACCCATCATCACTATATAGATTTCGCGTTGCATATGCGGGGTAACAAGGGTTTGTTATCGTGATTGAATTGTCCAATTGCCTTTGAAGATAGTAGATACATTGGGGCTTGATGCCTCGTATCAGTTCAAGTGAGTGTGTTGAAAAAAATATCGACAGGTTCAGTTCTTCAGAAATATCCTGCAAAAAATATACAAGACGTCTCAACGAAGAAGCATGAAGAGCCAACTCAATTTCATCTAAAAAAACAATACATGGGCGGCCGTCTGAACGAGTAAGTCTTTTATTTCTAACTATATGAATTGAATGTAGAATACTAATCAAGAGATTTTCACCAGTAGACATCCGCGCCTGACTGATCAGCTCATTTGAGGTAGTTTTTATACAATACGGCGTTCCTGATAACCCCTTGTTTTTAGCGATTGTGGGTTTTACTTTCATTAATACAGGATAGTGATTTGAATTATCGTGTAGAATAACACCTAGATTAGTCCGGACAAATTCATCAGCTTGCTCCATATCGCATTCAGATAATCTGTCGAGTATTCGAATATTTGAAAAGACTGTATCCTTAAATCTATTCCCAAAAATAATACTACCTTCATAAAAACCATTCAGTGCCATTCGTTTATGTGAGATACTTTGTATCCACCGATCATCCTTGAAATTCCAACTTCTGGTGGCATCATCTAATGCAAACTCTATTGAGGCCCCACCTTTTGGCCGACCAAAATAATCGTACATTGGCATCATAAAGAAAACTGTAGATGCGCATGCGACAATTGTACTCTTACCGGACGCATTTTCCCCTGTTATCGCGTACAAGCCTTTTTCAAGAGGAAATCTAAATGTGAAGTCTTGAATAGATTTCACATTTCTAATTGTCATCGTTAATTCCATATTACTTCACCCCTCTTTTCGACATTATATCACAATTATAAATGACCTAGTTAATAAGTTAAGGGGTGAAAGAATTCATGGACAGAACAGGAAAAGCAACCCGCACATCTTTTCACTCCTGTTTGACCATTATCAAAGCACTGAAATCCTACAAAAGTTCAGTCGAGTACTGCACTTGTGTGCCACAAAAACAGCTTGCCAAGAAACAAAGTCTCTTGGCAACCATACGCGGTGCAATTATTTCGTCTATCTAGTTGCATATCTTGCAATAATTTGTTAAAAATCTATTTGATTTCCTGCTCAAGGTCTCTGAAAACATCTACATTGAAAAAGTCGATGACAGATATTTCCAAACCATCGCATATTTTCTTAATAGTGGCTATTGTGGGATTTTTACTCACACCACTGACAATATTGTTTAATGTGGATTGTGTTATTCCACAAATAGTGCCTAGCTTATTCAGTGACAAGCCCCGTTGTTCACACAATTCTTCAATCCTGATTGCCACAGCTTTTCCAATCGTCACAGCGTCACTCCTAACCACAGATAGTTAAGTCAAGTGTACCGTGACATCGAATAATTAGTTACCCATGTATGGTTGAACTGGAATCGAAGATATGATATGATTAACCATAAAGAGTTAATCGAAACGAGGTGGTATGGATGCCAGATTACCGTGCCATGTATAATTTGCTGTACCATAATACTGCAAAGGCTCTCAGCCTGCTGCGGGAAGAAAAGCTGACCGAACTTTTGACTGCTATTGACCTACTGCAAGATACGCTGTACTCAACGGAACGTCTGTATATCGAATCTGACAACACTGTGCCGTATTTGACCAAAACTGTTACCCATACTGAACCCCGAGCGGAGGACTAGACAATGGAAATAATGAATAACAGCATGGAGCAAAACAAACCCGCCGAACAAAAACAACCAAGCCAGTATGACATCATCCGTGCTCAATTGATAAAGCACTTTGATGGCGATGTGGCTTATGCCGAATCCATTACCCGCGAAATTCTATGGTATGGGTGACAGGGGTTTCAGGGGGCACCCTGACAAGCGCCTTTTGATATCAAAAGGCAATGCTTGATAAGACAACGCAAACATTTTCCAAGGCACCTACCAACCGAAAGAGCAAAGCCACCGTTTTTCACGCCACTTTCCTTTCGGCCAGTAATTCAGTTCACAGTCCTCGCAAGCATTGCTTTTTGTCCCCAAAAAGATGAAAACGGAGGGGCCCTTGCCCTCCGCGAAATGAAATGTTGTTACAGCCGCCCGGCCAACTAGCCTGGCGGTTTTGTGTATCAAGTTGGCACCAATCCAAGAATGCGGGACAAATTTCAAAAGACAATCACACCACTTAACGCTCATAAATATAGGTTGAATATATCCTATAAAAAGTATATAATACCAGCAGGAGGTGTTACTCATGAAAGTTAACACGGAAAACCTGTTGTCCATTACAGAGGCCAACCAAAACTTTTCCAAAGTGGCGCGCCTTGTCGATGAAAATGGCGCCGTTGTGATTTTGAAAAACAATGTGCCGCGCTATGTGGTAATGGAATTTGGGCAGGTGGAAAAAGAGCAGCGTATGGGCGATGAAGACGTGCTGGAAATCTCCAAACGCCTGATTGCCAAAAACCGCGAGGCATATAAGGAACTTGCCAAATGAACCGGCTAACAGAAGAACAGGTGTTGGCCATCCACACCCAACTGATTGCAGAAACAGGCGGCGAGGATGGCGTGCGGGATTTGGGCCTGTTGGATTCGGCGCTGATGCTGCCGTTCCAGACATTTGAGGGGCAGGAACTCTATTCCAGCATCCACCAAAAGGCCGCACGGCTGTGCCATTCTCTCATTACAAACCACCCCTTTGTGGACGGGAACAAACGGGCTGGCGTCCACCTGACGCTCGTGTTTCTCGCCATCAATGGCGTGGAGCTGGGGTATACACAGCCTGAGTTGGTATCGCTGGGCCTGGACACGGCCCAAGGCAAGTTGGGCGCACAGGAAATATTGGACTGGATACTGGAACACGAAGCATAAACGAGGTAATTGTATGGCAGCAAGACGAGATAAACGCCTTGACAATGTGGTTTCCGTGCCGTCCGGCACATCGCTGTTGAGCCGCGAGCAGCAGTTGGAAGTCATCAATGAAGCGATGCACAAGGTCATGTATGACGAAAACCACATTGTCAAGAGGGTTTTAATGAATGACGACTATAAATTCAATTCGCAACCGGAATAAAATCGTTCGAGCCGTAATGTATGCGCGATTTTCTAGCGACATGCAGCGGGAAGAAAGCATTGAAGCGCAGGTGCGCGCCATCCGCCAGTATGCGGAAACCAACGGTATCGTCATTGTCGGCGAATACTACGACCGCGCCAAAAGCGGCACCAGCGCAGATCGTGCAGAGTTCCAAAAGATGCTGAAAGATGCCACAAACCGAGATTTCGACCTTGTGCTTGTCCACAAGGTCGACCGTTTTGCGCGCAACCGGCAGGACAGCATGGTGGCCAAAATGCATCTAAAACGTTACGATGTGACGGTGATTGCCGTTGCCCAGCCCTATGACGGCGAAAGTCCCGAAGGCATGATGATGGAGGCCATGTTGGAAGCCTTCGCGGAGTATTACAGCCGCAACCTTGCCAGCGAAGTGGAAAAGGGCAAGCGCGAGAACGCCTTGAAGGGCCTGCATGTGGGCGGCACCCCGCCGCTGGGCTACGATGTGGACAAAGAGACGATGAAACTTGTCATCAACGAAAAGGAAGCGGAAGCCGTGCGGGAGATTTTCAAACTTGCCCTCGCCGGTGACGGCTACACTGAAATCGTCGAGAAAATGCAGGCCGGTGGGTACAAGACCAAAACGGGCAGGGATTTTGGCAAGAACTCCTTATTCAGCATCATGAAAAACGAGAAATACACGGGGACGTATATCTATTCCAAATCCACCCCGAAAGATATGGACGGCAAGCGCAACGGCCACGCATACAAGGACGATGGCGACATCATCCGCGTGGAGAATGCCGTACCCGTGCTGGTGAGCAAAGAGGATTTTGAGAGGGTGCAACAGTTGATGCACAAAAGGAGCAAGCGTATGGCAAGTTACCGCGCCAAGCAGACCTACCTGTTGTCGGGGAAAATCGTGTGCGGCGAGTGCGGCAGCACCTATGCGGGCAACAGCCGAAGGGCTTACCCGGCACACCGGGAGTATATCAGCTACAACTGCACGCGGAAGAACGGCAGCGTCAAATGCCACAACAAGGGCATCAACCGGGACGCTATTGAAGATGTGGTGCTGGAGAGGTTGGCCGCCCTTGTGTTCCGTGTCGACCTGGTGCCGGATGTGGTGAACGGCTACAACGCCTATCTTGACAGCCTAGACGGCAGTTTTGCAAAGGAAATCAAGGCGTTGGAAAAGCGCGTGAATGAGGTGCAGGGCAAGATAGACAACCTTGTCGCGGCCATAGCGACAACAGGTTCTGTGGCCCTTGCAGACGGGCTGAAACAACTTGAGGTGGACAAGGCGGATATTGAGAGCCAGTTGTTCATCAAGCGCCGCAAAGCCGACACGCGGCATGTGAAGGAGACGGCAATCTATGCCGCGTTCAAGCACGCTCAGCGCATGTTGGAGACAAAGAACCTGCACAACACAAAACAGCTGGTGCAGACCTTTGTGGAGCAGGTGACGGTTTACAAGGAGCACATTGAAATCAGCTTCAACCTTGATTTTGACCCCGAACTACTGAAAGCCTACTTTGATGAGCAAGCCGCATTGCGCGAGATGTTTGGCGAGCGCTTTGTCAGTGCAAAAAGAAAAGACACGCAATTTTTAAATTGCGTGTCTATCGTTGGCGGAGAAGGAGGGAGTCGAACCCTCGCGACGGTTTCCCGCCCTACCCCCTTAGCAGGGGGGCCTCTTCGACCTCTTGAGTACTTCTCCAGGTCAAACTAAAATGGGGCCTATGCTGTTTTGAAGAAAAACCATTCGCGGCCTGGCGCTGCGCAGGATGCCGGAAAGGGTGCGGGCGAAAGAATGGCGGAGAGGGTGGGATTTGAACCCACGGCCCCTTGCGGAGACACCGGTTTTCAAGACCGGCTCCTTAAACCACTCGGACACCTCTCCAAAGGCCTGCGCGGTGCGTGGTGCGGTGCGAATGCCCTATTATCTTATCATACCATCTCCCGCCTTGTCAATTATTCCGCAGCCTGTGGGCGCACCTTGTAAAAAACGCCCGGCCTCGCTTTTGCGGGGCCGGGCGTTCAGCTTTTTTTGCCGTGTGTTCAACTCATCGTGTTCATACTGCCACCTTTGTAGACGGAGCCCATCGCGATGAGGTTGAAACCCTGGAAGATGATGAAGAATCCCATCATCCAACCCATGGCAAGGGCATTCACCAGCGGGAAGAAGAAGCCGAAGATGCCCAGCAGGATCATCAAGATGCCCAGGATGAGCATCCAGATCCACGCCTTGGAGCCGGTGTGCTTACGGATGACCCCCACGCCGGCCACGATGCGCAGGATGCCGCCCACCACCATCCAGATGCTGAACAGGTAGACCAGCACGATGTCGGTGATGCCGACGGCCAGCGGGCTGAATAGCAGGAAAACGCCCAGCACAACCGTAAGGATGCCGAACACGAGATCCCATACAGTGGCGCCGCCCGATTTGCGCCCTGTTACATAGGCGGCAATGCCGTTTATGCCGCTGATGAGGAGCAGGATGCCCACCAGCCACCCCAGCGTGGCAAACGTAGCGGTTGGGTATGCAATACAGAACACCCCGCCAATGATCAGGATGACGCCCAGGATAATAGACAATACGCGCATATGATACAACTCCTCGCCTGTTTCTATCGTTCACCGTCCGGTGGCTTCCTGCGCGCCCTGTGCGGCATCTTCGTCCACCGTCCGGTTTTGCGTTTTTATTATAACAGTGGCGGAACAGGCAAAACAATCAAAAAGAATGGCATTATGTCGAACCACTTGTTTACGCTGATTTTTGTGTGCTCTTGTTGCATGCGGCCGGTCTCTTGGGCTATACTGGTGACAGGATGCAAAACCGAAAGGGGAAGCGCACGGTGCCGTTTGGAACCCTGCAGATGGACCTAATGCAGATAACCAAACCTACGTGATATGCCACTGTATCTCGGAGGACTGCAGCATGGGTGCGGGCGTTGTGGTGCCCATCAAGGCGAAATACGCCGGCGTGCGTGACGCTTGCGTCGAATACGCCCGCCAGCGCGCCGTCTCCGGGCAGCCGGTGGTGGGCACGGCGCTGCGCTACACCTGCGACGCGGGCACCGTGTACAACCTGTTCAGCAAGAAATGGGTGCACGAACGGGCGGGCTGCAGCCTGACGCACGAGCAGTACCACGCCCAGCTGCGTGCTTGCCTGCAGGACATGCGCGCGCAGATGACCCGAAACGGCGAAGAGTGGCTGGCCATGCCCAAGATCGCCAGCGGCATCGACGGTTGCCGCTGGGAGGACGTGGAACGCATAATCCGGGAGACATTCGCAGGTACCGACGTACATATCCTGGTGTGCTACCTATAAAAAGCCAAGAGGAGGCAGCCATGCAACCGGATATCCAAAAACTGCAGCAGATGGTGGACGAAAGCGACCGCATCGTCTTTTTTGGCGGGGCGGGCGTTTCCACCGAGAGCGGCATCCCCGATTTCCGCAGCCAGGACGGGTTGTACAACCAGCAGTACAAATATCCGCCCGAACGCATTATCAGCCGCAGCTTCTACGACGAGAACAAGCCGGAGTTCTTTCGCTTCTATCGCGACAAGATGCTGTTTCTGGACGCGCAGCCCAACCCCGCCCATCACAAGCTGGCCGAGCTGG
>JAVBQQ010000055.1:0-14997 GCA_031548875.1 Oscillospiraceae bacterium | reverse complement strand
GGTCTCTTGACGTTGATAAAGGTACTACCGCCGCAAACGGCATCGGATATCGCAAACTTTTTTCATACACACAAACTGAATAATTATCCATTTTGGGGGCGTAGCTCACCTGGGAGAGCGCTTGAATGGCATTCAAGAGGTAGCGAGTTCGATCCTCGCCGTCTCCACCAAAAACAGCTGTTAAATCGAAAGATTTTATAGCTGTTTTTCTTTTTTGAAGTCGATTTCATACGTGGAAATCGTGCAGGCTTCGTCCCAAAACTGCTTTTCCTTTCTGATATAAAATGCAATACATTCTGAATATTTCGGCGTAGCAGTGAACATAACGATTTGACTCCGGCAACAAGTTCGACTATTCTAAAATTAAGTATTGAATAAGTTGGACTTGTTATTGAGAGGAGTTTCACAATGTACATCCACCGCGCCATTGAAGGCACTGTGCGCCGGATATCAGATACCTTCCGTGTGCTGCTGCTCACCGGGCCACGCCAGGCAGGCAAAACCACTCTGTTGCGCCGGCTGGCCGAGGAGGGGCGTCAGTATGTGACGCTGGACGACCCCGACGTCCGCCTGCTGGCCAAAACCGACCCGGCACTTTTTATGCAGCGGTATCTGCCGCCAGTCATCATCGATGAGATCCAGTACGCGCCCGAGATTCTGCCCTACATCAAGATGAACGTGGACAAATCCGGTGAGCGGGGCGACTACTGGCTTACGGGTTCTCAAATGTTTCACATGATGAAGAACGTGAGCGAGTCTCTTGCTGGGCGTGTGGGCATCATCTACCTGCTGGGGTTGTCCAACAGCGAGCTTAACGGCAGTGTATCCGAGCCCTTCACCACCGAACATGAGCGGCTGATGAGGCGCCTGTCCGAAGTGCCGCACATGGGTTTGCGAACGGTATATGAGCGCATATTTACCGGCGGGATGCCAGAGCTCTATGGTGAAAACCCGCCTGACCGTGAAACCTTCTATGCGTCCTATGTGAACTCCTACCTGCAGCGCGACGTGAAAGACCTGACACAGGTGGCCGACGAAATGGCCTTTTTCCAATTCATGACGACGGTAGCCGCGCGAACCGCCTGCCCGGTAAACTATGAAGACCTGGCTGGCGAGTGCGGCGTCAGCGCGCCAACGGCAAAGAAATGGTTGTCCATTTTGGTCACGTCACACATCGTGGCCCTGATGCAGCCTTACCACAACAACGTGCTCAAACGCGCGCTTAAAACGCCGGTGCTCCACTTTCTGGACACCGGGCTTTGCGCCCATCTTTTGAAATGGGCCAGCGCCGAAACGCTGGAAAGGGGTGCGATGTCCGGCGCGTTCTTCGAAAGCTGGGTGTTCTCGGAAATCTACAAAAGCTATCTGAACCGCGGCATCGCCCCGCCGGTGTTTTACTACCGGGACAAGGACAAGCGCGAGATCGACCTGCTATTGAACGAAAATGGCACGCTATATCCCATAGAGGTGAAGAAGTCGGCGTCGCCCGGCAAGGAGGCACTGCGGCATTTCAAAGCACTGCAGCCGGTCACCGAGCCGGAGCGGTTTGGTGAGCGGGAGCAGAACAAGGTGGCCATCGGCGACGGTGCGGTGGTGTGCATGGCGAACAACCTGTTGCCGCTGGATGCGAAAAACTGGATGGTGCCCGCATGGCTGATTTGAGAGGAAAGACCGCCAGATAATGATGTGAGGCGACAAAAGCGCTCCCGGGATATTCCCGGGAGCGCTTTTGCTGTTGCAGAACACATGCATCGGAGAATCAATATACTACAGATTGCCTCCAAGTGTAATGTTATTCGCCGGGCAATACTCCTATAATTTACAGTAACAACATAAACAATACTGTGGGATGTTTGCCATGCAGAAACAATCGGACGAAAAAAGATATCTTCTTCAATCTGTCTACAATGCGCTTCGCATACTGGACCTTCTCAGTGTGAGGGACAGTCTTGGAATCGCCGAGATCAGCCGCATTACAGAGCTTGATAAAACGAGTGTTTTTAAAATAATGTATACACTGCAACACAGGGATTATGTATTCAAGACGGCGGATGCGAAATACAAGCTCGGCGTAAAGTTTTCCAACTATGGAGACATCGTGAACGAGAGGCGGAACCTTTCCGAGATTGCCGCGCCCACCATGCGCCAACTGAGCAACGAGATGGATTGCACGACGCTGCTGGGCGTTCTCAACGCGAATGGACGCGTGATCGTAATGCACCGGGAATCGGGACCGAACGAAAAATACACGCTGGCCCGGCTGGGCTCCGAGCTGGACGCCCACACAACAGCCATGGGGAAAATCCTGCTTGCCCATTTGGACCCGGATATATTGCAGAACATCGTAGAGCGGCTGCGGCTGCCGAGGTTCACCGCCCATACCATCCAGTCCAAGGAGAAGCTTTTGAAGGTGCTGGAGGAGTGCAAAGGAGCGCAATATGCGGAGGATGTCGACGAGCGCCAGGAGGGCATTGGCGGAATGGCCGTTCCCATTTTTGAGTATGGCGGAGGCTGCGTCGCCTCGCTGAGTATCGTTGCCAGAACGACCGTGATTCAGGCGCGGCGGGACGAGTTCAAAGGCGGGCTCACGGCGCAGGGGCACATGATGTCCAGGGGCTTGGGGTTTTTTGAGCAGGAAACCGGAAACGAGGGAGCATGATGAAAATCTATCATATTGCTGCAATTAATTTGGGGTCCACCTCCACCAAAATTGCCTGCTACGAAAATGAGCGGTGTGTGGCGAATGAAAACATCCCGCACCCGGCGGAGGATATTGCCCGTTATAAGACGATTTGGGATCAATACGAATTTCGAAAGAGTGCCATAGAGAAGTACTTTTTTGACAAAGACATCGACGTGGCGTCCCTGGACGCGTTTGTGACGAGGGGTGGCCACACAAAGCCGCTCACAAGCGGCGTGTACAGAATCACCGAGGAAATGCTCAGACAGTCGGCTGGCGGGGAGTATGGCGTCCATGCCACAGATTTGGGGCTGAAAATCGTATACTCGCTCGCCGGGGAGAACACGCTGCCCCTCACCGTGGACCCGCCCTCCACAGATGAGTTCGAGCCGCTCGCCCGGTATAGCGGTATGGCTGAAATCGAAAGGCAGAGCCGGTTTCACGCCCTGAACCAGAAAGCCGTCGCCCGAAAATATGCCCAGGACATCGGAAGGGACTATGAGGAGCTCAACCTGATCGTCGTTCACATGGGCGGTGGCTGCAGTGTGGCGGCCCACAGAAGAGGGAAAATGGTGGACGCGAACAACGCCCTGGACGGGGACGGCCCCTTTTCCACGAACCGAACCGGCGGGCTGCCGGTCGGGGCGCTGGTGGACCTCTGCTTCTCCGGGCGGTACACGCGGGAGGACGTTCACAAAAAACTGAACGGAAACGGCGGCATGATGTCCTATCTTGGGGAAAGCGACGCGCTGGCCGTCGAGCGCAGGGCGGCGGGCGGGGAGGAGAGAGCCGAAGAGGTTCTGCAGGCGATGTGCTACCAGACCGCCAAGGAAATCGGCGCCCGCGCAACGGTGCTTTGCGGCGACGTGGATGCAATCATTTTTACCGGCGGCATGGCAAACTCAAAATACCTCGTTGAAAGCATCTCGAGGAGGGTGCGGTTCATCGCCCCCGTCGCCGCATACCCCGGCGAGTTCGAGATGGAGTCCCTTTGCCTGAATGCGCACAGGGCGCTGACGGGAAAAGAAGAAATCAGGGAGATTTGACATGTACAAGGACCTGAGGGAGTTTCTCGAAATACTGGATGCGGAAGGCCAGCTGGTGACAATTCAAGAGCGCGTCATGCCCGAGCCGGATCTGGGCGCCATCGGGCGGGCCGCGGCCGACCTGCCAAACGGACCGGCCGTATGGGTGAAGGATGTTCAAGGCTACCACAACAGCGTGCTGTTGAACGTACACGGCTCCTGGCAAAACCACGCGCTGATGCTGGGAATGCCGAAAAACAGCACGATAAAGGAACAGTTTTTCGAGCTGGACCGGCGCTGGAGAAATTATCCGGTCAAGCCTGTGCGGGTGGCGCCCGAAGAGGCCCCCGTCCTGGAGCACCGCATCCAAAAGGACATCAACCTGTTTGAGGTGCTTCCGCTGTACCGCATCAACCAGTTCGACGGGGGATTTTATCTCTCAAAGGCCCTGACCGTCTCCCGGGACATCACCGACTGGGACAACTTCGACAGCCAAAACGCGGGCACCTACCGGCTTCAGGTGAAGGGCAGGGACAAGCTGGGAATCCAGGCGCTGCCCTTCCACGACCTGGCCATCCACCTGCGCATCGCGGAGGAGCAGGGCAGGCCCCTTCCCGTGGCCATCTGCATAGGCAACGACCCGGTGCTCAACTTCATGTCCAGCACGCCGGTGGAATACATGCAGTCCGAATACGAGTTTGCAGGGGCGCTCAAGGGCGAGCCGATGGAACTGGTGCCCTCGGCGGAATACGGGCTGGACATCCCGGCGCACAGCGAGGTGGTTCTGGAGGGGTACATCCTGCCCGGCGTGCGCAGCATCGAGGGCCCCTTCGGGGAGTTCCCCGGCAGCTATTCGGGCGCCCGCCTTCAGGCCGAGGTGCAGATCACATCCATCTCCCACAGAAGCGGGCCCATCTTCGAAAACCTCTACCTGGGCATCCCCTGGACGGAAATCGACTACCTGATGGCCCTGAACACCAGCATCCCCCTCTACCGGCAGGTCAAGCGGGATTTCCCCGAGGTGGTGGCGGTGAACGCCATGTATACGCACGGCATCGGGGTCATCATATCCACGAAGTCCCGCCTGGGCGGCTACGGAAAGGCCGTCGCCATGAGACTGCTGTCCACGCCCCACGGCATGCCCTACAGCAAGGTGGTCATCGTGGTGGACGAGTTCGTGGATCCCTTCAACCTCGCCCAGGTGATGTGGGCCGTCACCACCCGGGTGCGCCCCGGCAAGGACGTGGTGCTGATCCCCTGGGCGCCGGGCATGCCCCTGGACCCCTCCAGTGAGCCGGCGGGGATGCATACCAAGCTCATCATCGATGCGACGACGCCGGTGCCGCCGGACATCGGGCGGGAGACGGAGCTGCTGGACGTGCCCGCAGACACAGACAAATGGAGCCGGATCATCGAGCGCATCCGAGCGGCAAAGGAGGAAGCCCTGTGAAATGTCCCCGCTGTGGCAGCGATACGGTGAGACCCCTTGTGAAGGCGCCGCGCGACGACGCCTGGGAAGTATTCCTGTGCGCCACCTGCTACTATTCTTACCGCGACACCGAGCCCGAGGACCGCAAGGACCCCGCCCTGTACGACGAACGGTTTCGCATTGACCCCGCCGACATCCCGGGCATGGATGTGATACCGCCCATCGCGAAGCCGCTGAAGAAGCCATGAGCCGGAGGTGGACATGAAGAGGAAAGTGATCATCACCGTGGCGCAGACGGGGGCCTTCCACGGCAAGGGCGCAAACCCGGCCCTGCCGGAGCAGCCGGACGAAATTGCCGCCTCGGCCTATGACTGCTACAATGCGGGCGCGTCCATCGTCCACATCCACACCCGGGACAGGCAGGGGCGCTCCAGCTGTGACGCGAACACGTTTGGAGAGATCAACAGCGGCATCCGCGCCAGGTGCAATCTGGTTTTGCAGAACTCCACGGCCCCTCCCAATGCGCCGGGCTCCGCGGCCGACGACGGCCTGGGCGCGCTGACGCTGCCCGAGGACGCGCGCGCGGAGATGTGCTCCCTGGATTGCTCCCTCATCGGCACGGCGTGGGACGACAGGGTGTTCATTTACGAGTGGACGCGCCCCTGGCTCATCCGCACGGCCGCGCGCATGAGGGAGCTGGGCATCAAGCCCGAGCTGGAGTGCTTCAACCCCGCCACCGTGGAGGACGTGTTCGCCACTCTGCGCCCCGCGGGCGTGCTGGACGATCCCGTCTCGCTCACCTTTGTGATGGGGATGAACAAGGTGAGCCAGGGGGCGATCTCCTACTCCCAGCGCAACCTGGACGTCATGATCGGGATGATCCCCGGGGACATCCCCACAAGCTTCACCACTATGGCGATCGGCGGGGCGCAGCTGGAGGGCACGGTGTATTCTCTCCTGAAGGGCGGGAACATACGGGTGGGGTTCGAGGACAACATCTACTACCGCAGGGGAGAGCTTGCCAAGAGCAACGCCCAGCTGGTGGAGCGGATGGTTCGCATCCTTCGGGAACTGGAGATGGAGCCTGCGACCCCAGACGAGGCGCGGGAGGCCCTGAAGCTGAAAAAATGACGGAAAGAGTGGATTTGGCGCCCTATGATACGAGAGCTGAGCGAACTGGAAGCCCGCCTTGGCAAGGGCGGCAAAAGGGCGTCCGTGGCACTGGCGGGCGCGCACGACCCGGCCGCCCTGGCGGCATTGATGCAGGCGGTGGAGAGGGGCTATGCCCATGGCCTCCTGCTGGGGGACAGGGAAAAAATCCTTGAGGAGCTGGACCGGCAGGGCCTCGCCGCCCACGATTGCGAGATCATCCCCGTGGACGGCGGGGAGCAGGAGGCCGCCGACCGGGCCGTGCGGATGGTCTCGGGCGGGGAGGCAGATATCCCCATGAAGGGACTGATGCAGACGTCCTCCTTCATGCGCGCGCTGCTGAACAAGGAGTGGGGCCTGCTGCCCCCGGACGCCCTGCTTAGCCAGGCGACGATCTTCGAGCAAAACGTGAACAACCCGGGGCGCGAGACCCGGCTGATGCTTCTCACCGACTGCGCGATCAACATCGCGCCCGACCTGGAGGCAAAAAAGAAGATTCTCGCCAACGGTGTCGAGCTGGCCCGCGGCCTTGGCTTTGAGGCCCCCAGGGCGGCAGTCGTCACGCCCTTGGAGGTGGTGAACCCAAAGATACAAAGCACGGTGGACGCCTGTGAACTGCAGGCCTGGGCGGCGGAAGGGCTGCCGGGTTGCGAGGTGGAGGGCCCGCTGGCCCTCGACAACGCCGTCTGTGGGGAAGCCGCCAGGCACAAGGGGGTCTCGGGGCCCGTCGCGGGGCACGCGGATATCCTTCTCCTGCCGGATTTGGGCGCGGGGAACATCCTGTTCAAGTCGCTTGTGTTTTTTGCCCGCGCCAACTGCTGCGCCGCCCTGTGCGGCACGTCTTCCCCCGTTGTCATGACCAGCCGGACGGACACGCCGACGAATAAATACTACTCCGTGCTACTGGCAATTTTGCGCTCTCAACACATCAAGGAGGAAAAATATGCTGAAACGAAAAGTGCCTCTGCCTGAGGGGTCCGAAAGCAAGAGTTATTACAAGTACTTTAGCAGGGACCTGGCCCCCGTGCCCGAAGAGAAGCTGGAGGTGGCGGCCGCCGGCCCGCGGCCCAACAGCGGCGCGCTGCTGATAGAGGACCGGGACAAGCTGCTGGACATGGGCTACCTTCCCTATGAAACCGGCTACTGGGTGCTGGAGGACGGCTCGGGCGCGCTGGCAAACAACACCTACATGCCCGGCGTCACCTGCGAAATGCTGCAGTGGTGGTTTGCCTGGCACGCCCTGGATCCGTTGCGCTACGCCATCTGGGACCCGGAAGATCATTTCGATGTGAAAATATCCGACGAGGTGCGCCGGAAGATACTGGACCCGGATATCCCGCTGGAGGAGAAAAGCTGGGATGTGCTTCATGAGGTGGTGGAGGCCTTCGAATGGGACCAGGAACCCGAGGATGTCACGATCAAATTTGAAAACCCCTGGAAGATGGGATTCAACCGCGCCCGGTACGGCAAGGACAGCAACAACTGCGGGTTCCTGGTCGCCGTGAATGGGGAATCCGGCCCGCCGGACCACCGGGTGAATGCCGTCATGGTACACATGGCCCGCCCGGTGGAGGGGGGGGTGGAGTTCAGGACCCGCTTTTGGAACGGCTGGAAGATTGACGCGGCCGGGAAGGCCGTCAAGACCCTGCCGGACGGGATCGTCATTCCCGCCCAGATCCCCGAAACCATCTACCGCCACAACATCAAGGAATATTCAAATCTGGCGACTCTGCTCCCGCTGGTATATGCGGAGGAGAGAGACCGCTGGTGAACGGTGCACAAGTTGTCGGTTATTGAGGAGGGACAATGTGAAAGCACTACGGATCGTGACAAAAATATTTGTGTACATTGCCATGGCCGCAAGCTTATTTATGCTGGGGCTGGTGTTTCTGGACGTGATCCTTCGCATTTTTTTCAGGGCGCCCATTGTGGGCGCCACAGAGCTGTCCCAGATGGCCATGGTGTGTATCCTTCCCGCCATGGGCGGCGTGATTCTGGAAAACCGCAACACCAAGGTGGATGTTTTGGTGGAGAAATTCCCCCCGAAGCTGGCCCTGGGCGTGGACGTCGTCACACTGGTCATCTCGATTGCGTATTGCGCGCTGCTGGGCTGGCAGACAATTGAATCCTCCATTTTTTCAAAGGAGTTCAAGGTTGTCTACTCGCTGCTGAGGGTGCCGGAGTGGCCCTTCCTGGTGCTGCTGGGCTGCGCGTTTTTTGTGGCCGCCATTGCCACATTCGTCTTTATGATCAACCGGATACGAACCCGGAACCAACCGGCAGAGGAACACATGCCCGAGCTTGACATCCTGGAGGAGGCGGACGACAAATGAGCTATGAATTGATTGGCATCCTTGGAATCGTCGCTCTGTTTGTTCTTCTGCTTTTGCGGGTGTGGGTCGGGGTTGCGCTGGGTGTTGTGGGCTTCGTCGGGCTCATCATCATGCGCGGCCTGCCCCAGGCCCTCACCGTGGCCGGAACCGTGCCCTTCACCAACATCAACAGCTACACCATGACGGTGGTGCCCATGTTCACCCTGATGGGGATGATCATATCCGAGACGGACATCGGCAAAAACCTCTTTAAAGCGGCCAACGCCTGGATCGGCAGCCTGCGCGGCGGGCTGGCCTCCGCCAGCGTGGTGGCCTCGGGCATGCTGGGCGCCATCACGGGCTCCCACTATGTGGGCACCGTCATCATGAGCAAGATCGCCCTGCCCGAAATGCGCCGCTACAAGTATGACGAGGGGTTCGCGGCAGCCACCATATCGGCGGGCGCGCCGCTCTCCATCATCATCCCCCCCAGCATGCCGTTTATCCTGTACGGCATACTCACGGAGCAAAGCATCGGCAAGCTGTTCATGTCCGGCCTGATTCCCGGCATACTCATGATCGTTGTGTTCGTTGCCATCATCACCGTGATGTGCCTGCGGAACAAGAACCTGGGCCCGGCCGGCGCCAAGACGACATGGGGCGACAAGTTCCGCTCCATCAAGGGCATCATCCCCATGCTCATTTTGTTCATATTGGTTTTGGGCGGCATCTACGGGGGGCTGTTCACCACGACGGAATCCGGCGCGGTGGGCGCGGTGGGCGCCATCCTCATCGCCCTGGTCACAAGGCAGCTGAACCTGAAGAAGTTCCTAAAGGCGGTGGAGGAAACGGTCCTCACCACCTGCATGGTATTGTTCCTGCTTGTGGGAACGTATATTTTCATCGCTTTTGTCACCCATTCGCGCCTGCCCTTCCTGATCACCCAGGTGGTCACAGGCCTGGATGCCGGGCGGGGGATCATCATTTTGGCCGTCGGCGTCATGTATATGGTTTTGGGCATGATCCTGCCCGAGATTCCCATGATCGCGCTCACGATCCCCATCCTGTTTCCCGCCCTGTCCGCGGCAGGCTTCGACCCCATCTGGTTGGGACTGTTTGTCGTTCTCATGATGGCCCTCGGCGCCATCACCCCGCCCATCGGCATGATCGTCTTCATGATGTCTGGGCTGTCCGGCTTGTCCGTGACCAAAATATTCAAGGCGGTTACGCCATTTATCCTGGGGGATCTGGTGGTCATTGTCCTGGTGTCCGTCTTTCCGGTTCTGGCCACGTGGCTGCCGTCAATGATGTAGCAATATCGAATGAAGCCGGCGCGCTGTGGCATGCCCGTCGGAGTCATGCATAATCCACTGGAAAAAAAGGAGGAGAACAATGTTCAAAAAAACCATCAGTTTCGCGCTCGCAGCTTTTATGGCACTCGCGCTCTTCGCCGGATGCAGCAGCGGCGGAAGCGGCGGCGACAACGGGGGCGACGCCTCTTCCGGCAGCGCCGCTTCCCAGGGGGCCTCCACGGCCGACGACGGCGAGGTGTTTGACCTGAACGTCAATGTCACCGCACCGGAAACCGTGGCGATCGCCATCCAGGACGCCTGCAGCTCGATCGAGGAAAAGAGCGAAGGGCGCATCAAGTTCACGATCTACTTTTCCAATTCCCTGCTGGCTATTTCCGAAATACCCAAGGGACTGCAGCAGGGTCTGGCCGATGTTTCGAACTTCCCTTCCAACAACTTCACAAGCCTGATGCCCCTGAACACCCGCATTCTCCAGATGCCCTTCATGGGCATTCCCGACATGGACACGGCTGTGGAGATTTACAACCAGCTGCTTGAGGAGTTCCCGGAGATGCAGGCGGAATATGAAAACCTGGGCATGACCCTTGCGGGCGCGTTTTCCTTTACGCCCTATCGCCTGCATTTCACCGGGGACAAAGAAGTTCGCACTCCTTCCGACCTGAACGGCCTGAAAATACTGACCAACAAAGTGGAGCTTGCGGAGCTTATCAGCCAGAATGGCGGCGCCCCCATCACCCAGCCGCCCTCCGACTGGTACTCCAGCCTGGAAAAGAATGTGGCGGACGGGCTGATCAACAACTACACCACCCTGGGCGCCTTTGGGCTGACCGACCTCATCTCGACCCACGTGGACATGGGGCAGGGCGGCACCCACCTCGATCTCTCGGGCACTGTCATCAGCACGGCCACGCTTGAGAGAATGCCCGAGGACCTACGCCAACTGATGATCGATGAGTTTACCGCCAGCGCAAAGCCCAGCCAGGAGGAGCAGGTGAGCGTCGACGAAAACACCATGGGCGCCGGCACCGCCAAAAGCGACAATTTCATCGAGCTGACCGACGCGGAGCTGCAGGAATGGGTGGACGCCGCCCTGCCGCTGCAGGAGGCCACGGTACAGGAGCTGGAAAAGGACAACCCTGTGGCGAGGGATATCTACAACCGCTGCCTGGAACTGATCAGCGAAAAAGCCTGAGCCCCCACACCCCAATACTGCCAGGGAAGCACTCTCCGGGAGGGTGCTTCCCTGGCAGTATGCCGTATTCTTGTCTATGCGGCCGGTATCTGATACAATATTGTCAGCGGGGCAAAGGGCCTTTCCTTTACGCTATTATGGCCGGTGGGGATGCTCATAATGGACGACAACAGAAAGCAGGACACCAGAGAGCTGATTAGGAAGGTATTTGCGCAATCCTACCTCAAGGGGGGACTGCGCGGCATTACTGTGAAGCAAATATGCATGCAAACGCCGATTGCCCGCACGACCTTCTATTTCTACTACGATGACCTATACGCCGTTCTGGACGAGATCATAGAATATATGATCGATGGAATCTATCAAATCAACGAGTCCTTTCGCTACTTTGATTTTTCGGACTATCGAAAGGGAAAGAAGGAAAAAGCCAAGCTGCACCTCAAGGAGACGCTGGATTTTATTCAGAGCAACCACCTGTATTTCCTGGCGCTGGTAAACAATTCGGAAAACACCTTCATTTTCAGGTGGAAGCAGATTATCAAGCGGCATTTCAGGGAGAAATACCAGGAGGAACACATCCACACCAACAACCTGGAACTGGTGCTGGAGATGATCGCATCGGAACTGATTGGCAGCTACACCTACTGGGCCAACAATATGGCGCAGATCACGCTGGAAGATTTCATGGAAGCGCATATGAAAAGGGTGTTGATCGATTTTCTCGAATGACGCCGAAAGGGGTCAACACAGGACACTACAAAGTGATTTGTAGTGTTTTTTTATTTGTGTAGTGGGTACTATTGAAGCAGGAGCCGAAACAGATGCCGACTTTGCTTTTTGATAATAAACAGACGACAGGGAGGATTACGATGATGGATGCCCCCGAGGCAAGATATGACAAAAAGCTGGCGTTGCTCAAGGCGACGGCCAACCATGAAAAAACCGGGAAGGTGCCCGTGCTGTCCATGGCCCAGACCTGGGCCATCGCCTATGCGGGCACTACGGCAGAGGACGCGTTCAGCAGCGTGGAAAGGGAGATCGAGGTATACGGCAAGCTGCTGGAAGACATCGACTACGACGCCACCTGCCTTTTTGGCATGAACCGCCCCCTGGCAATGTATGAATCCATGGGATACAGCCCCTTTTTCATCTCGCGCGACGGCATCACGCTTCAGCATGAGGACAACTGCATCCTCGAGGAAAATGAACTGGATGAGTATACAGAAAACCCTCTCCGGTTCCTGAGAAACAAGGCACTGTATAGAAGATACCCTGCACTCCAGCAGGAATTCCCCGGAGATGTGCAGGCGCTGGGAAATGCCCTGCAGCTCATGATCGCAAACAAGGCGAAGACGGATTCGCTGCCGGGCATTCTTCGGGAGCGGTACGGGACCCCCATGGTTTGCGGGCAGCTGATGGAGCCCGCCCTGGACAGGTATATCTGCTACCGCAGCTTTGCCAAGGGCATGACGGACCTGCGCCGCAGGCCGGAGAAGGTATTGGCCGCGCTGGAGGCCACCTATTCAATTGTGGAACCGGGCCCCATGCCGATGGAGGCGTTCCCCTGGGTGTTCCTGCCGGTGGTGACGGTGACATACCTGAACCGTAAATATTTTGAAACATTCTTCTGGCCCACGGCCAAACGCATGATGGACCGCATTATTGAGCTGGGCGGCAAGATTGCGATCGCAATGGAGGGCAAGTGGGCCCATGTGTACGACTACCTTCTGGAATATCCCAAGGGATCCGTCATTGCCTTTGTGGAGAGCGACGACATGATCCAGGCGAAAAGGGATATCGGGCACAAGGTCGCCCTGTGTGGCGGCATGCCGCTGCAGTTGCTGAAGACGGGAAGCAAGCAACAGAACATCGACCACATAAAGCACATCATTGACGAATGCGGGCGGGAAGGAATCATGCTTACCCAAGAGCAGGGCCTGCTTTCCCCCAATGATGTCAAGGCGGAGAACCTCAGGGCCGTCGTGGATTTCGTTCATGAATACACTGCGTAGGGAGGCAAAATACTGTGAAGGAACTGGAACAAAAGGGCGAGAAGGACGTCGAGCGCATCTTTGAAATGCTGAAGGAGAAGATGCCCATGCCCGATGAGCATATGAAGGAAGAGGTACTGCGGATTTTCACCTGCGTTCTATCCATGTGAGCGCCTGCCGCGGCGCCCCCGTCAGGCCAGGAAATCGTCCCGCAGGTGTACGTGAAACTCGTCGGCGATGGCCCGGAGCTCGTCGTCGGTGATGGTCTGGCGGATGCCCTGGCCGCAGGAAAGCGCCCGGATGTGGATGTCGGCGGCCTTTTCCAGGGTGTGCATCAGCCCGAATGCCTCGTCGAGGGTTTCCCCTGTGCAGAACAGCCCGTGGTGGGACCAGACCACCGCCGTGAAGTCCCGCATCAGGCGGCTGGTCTCGTGCGCGATGGCCGCGCCCCCGGGAACCATCCAGGGCACGACTCCCACGCCCCCGGGGAACACGACGGGGCACTCCGTGGCGCTTTTCCACAGGGTGCGGGTAAAGTCCCGGCTGGTGAGGGGCAGCACATAGGTGAGGGCGATGAGGGCAGGTGTGTGGGCATGGTAAATGACCCGGTCCATGCCGCCACTGGCCGCTTTTCGTATGCTGTGGTTCAAAAAATGGCTTGGGAACTCGCTGGTGGGCACGGCATTGTTCTCCAGCCCCCACAGGATGCGCCAACTGTCGCCCGCGCCGTCTATTTCCATGATGCCGATGTTGGCAGCGGGGTCCAGAGCCACGTTGCGGAAGTATTTACCGCTGCCTGTGGTGATGAACCATTCCCCCGCCAGGTTTTCCGCGCGCACGTCCATGCGCACCCATTCGCGAGGCGGCTGCGTCAAATGGGGGCGGCACGCAGCCACCTCCTCCGCCCTCATGCGGTAGGTGAGGTTGCCGCCGTTGCGCTCGTGCCAGCCCTGCTGCCAGCCGTCGTCGCAGGTGCGGATAAAGCCCTTGATCGCGTCCTGTTCCAGTATTGTCATGCCTTACCTCCCCAGCTGAACTTCATTTTCGTATCGCTGAACCTCATCGAACCAGCCCTCGTCCGCGGGCACACCCTGCCGGTGGCAGTACCAGGCCCATATGTCGGCAAGAGGCAGCAGCTTTGCCTCCTCCATCAGCATCAGGCGCCCCGTGAAGTCTGCATTGTCTTGCAACTCCTTCAGGCGCTTGTCGGGCTGGAGCAGGGCGAACAGGAGGGCCTTCTGCACGCTGCGCGCCCCGATGACCCAGGCCGCCACGCGGTTGATGGAGGCGTCGAAGAAGTCAAGGCCGATGCGCACCCGCTCCAGGGCGTCGTTGCGAACGATCTCTTTGCAGATTTCCCGGGTCTCGTCGTCGAAGAGGACGACATGGTCCGAGTCCCAGCGCACCGGGCGGGTGATGTGCAGGGGGAGCCTGTCAAAGAAGCAAAGCAGCGACGGGATCTTGTCGCTCACCATTTCGGTGGGGTGGTAGTGGCCGTTGTCCAGCAGGTTGTACACGCCGGGGTGACCGGCGGCGTAGCTGAGGTAGAATTCGTTGGAGCCCACGGTGTAGCTCTCGAGGCCGATGCCGAACACCTTGCTCTCCACGCTGTCGACCACATGGGGCAGGGGCCGGGCGAAAATCTCGTCCAGCGCCGCCTTCAAGCGCAGCCGTGGTGTCATGCGGTCGGCGGGGATGTCCTTGAAGCCGTCGGGGATCCACAGGTTGCACAGCACCTCGTCATCCAGTTCTTCCCCTGGGGCGACAACGCCGCCCACAGCTTCGAATTCTGGAACGGGATCTACGCGGCGTTCGGCCTCACGATGAAAAGGGAAGGCGTCTACGACACCGCCACCGGCGTGAACGTCCCGGTCAAGGTCGGCCTGAACGCCGACTTCTTCTACAC
>JAVBQQ010000003.1:0-48059 GCA_031548875.1 Oscillospiraceae bacterium | reverse complement strand
GGCCCGGCAGCCAAAACGCCGGCCCCACCCCCACCCCCGGGCAGACACCATACAGCGCCGCGCCGGGCCAGACGCCTTACACGAGCTGGAACCAGTACCCCGTGGGCAGCTACCCCTCCTACCGGTACGAGCCGCCCCAGTACGAGCCCCAGTTCGAGGCGCGGCCCGCCCAGCCGCAGGAGCCGGCGGCGGGCGCCGGCCCCGAGGGCGCGCCCCATCAGCAGAAGAAACCCTTCCCCGCCGGGCGCTTCCTCACGGGCGTGGCGCTGGTGGCGGCCTGTGCCGTTGCCGGTTTTGGCGGCGGCTACGCGGCCATCTCCACGGCGGGCGCCGGCAATGACGGCACCGTTGTGTACAAGGCCGCCCAGGTGGACGGCACCAAGTCGTCGGGCGTGAACAAAACCGACGGCCTTACGGCCACCGAGATTGCCGATATCGCGGGCAAGAGCGTCGTATCTATTACGACCGAGAACATCGAGCAGGATTTCTACACCGGCGGGCGGGTCGTGTCCGGCGCCGGCAGCGGCGTCATCATCAGCGCCGACGGCACCATCATCACGAACAACCACGTCATCGCGGGCGCCCAGAACATCAAGGTGGCCCTGCACGACGGCACCGAGTACACCGCCACACTGGTGGGCACCGACGCCGCCACCGACATCGCCGTGCTCAAGATCGAGGCGACCGGCCTTACCCCGGCCGTTGTAGGCGATTCGGACAACCTGGCCGTGGGCGAGTTCTGCATGGCCATCGGCAACCCGATGGGCACGCTGGGCGGCACTGTTACCGACGGCATGATCTCGGCGCTGGACCGTCAGATCACTATTGACAACTACACGATGAACCTGCTTCAGATGTCGGCGGCCGTGAGCCCCGGCAACTCGGGCGGCGGCCTGTTCAACGAGCGCGCCGAGCTGGTGGGCATCGTGAACGCCAAATCCAGCGGCGAGGGCGCCGAAGGCCTCGGGTTTGCCGTACCGGTGAACACCGCCATGAGCGTGGCCGAAGATATCATAGACCACGGCTACGTGACCGGGCGCCCCGCACTGGGCGTGACGGTGGTGACCTTTGCCAGCGCCGAAGAGGCCCAGATGCAGGGCGTGAGCCAGCCCGGCGTGTACGTGAACAGCGTGAGCGCGGGCAGCGCCGCTGAGAAGGCCGGCCTGCAGGCGGGCGACCGCATCGTGAAAGCCGACGGCACCGAGGTGGCCACCCAGGCCGACCTGAGCGAGGTGCTGAAGGCCCACCAGGTGGGCGACACCATCCAGATCACCATCGAGCGCGACGGCAACGCACAGGACGTCTCGGTCACGCTGCAGGAGCTGAACGGCTGATTGTGCCCCCAAACAGCGGCGCGGCGGGACAGGATGCAAAGATACATGCCCGCACGCGCCCACCCCCATTGACTTTATTCGATACCTCCGAACTCCTTTTGATCCCTGGACTGCGGCATGTCCCGGACGGAGCCTGTAAAAGCAGGCCCGCCCGGGACGCGCTGTTTTGTGAAAGAGATGTCACACTGCTGCGTTGGATGCAAAAGCGCGCGGGTTGGCGGCGAGAAAGGGCGCATCATGGCGGCAGATTGCAAAATGAGAGGACAAACCGCAAAAACGCCGCCTGTGCTTTGTGCAAACCGTCATAAAAACAGGGACATAAATTTTGTGCAAAAATACAAAATAAATAGAAATTAATAATTTGTTCATAATTGGGTGCTACGATAAGCGAACCTTGATGGATTGCGCCGAAAATGGAAAAGATTTTACCAAAAAGGTAGGTTTTGCTTTTGGAACTGCCGGTTACTACGCCCGCGCCCAACCACGCACAGGCCGCGGCGCCTGTTGTACTGACGCACGAGAAGGTGCGCCGACGCCGCAGCCACCACCGCAGGGTGAGTACGCTGATCCTGCTGATGTGCATCGTGGTTGCCGTTTTGATTGTGTTGCTGGTGCCCCTGCTGGTGGGCGGCGCCACACCTTCGGCGTCGGCGGCGGCTGTCCCCACTGTGGAAGACGTGCAGCGGACGGCGACCTCATACACCTCGGTGCAGAAGGCGGCCGACCACCTGGGCTTTGCGCCCTCCCTGCCTGCGGAGCTTCCCGAGGGGTACACGCTGCAGGCTGTGAACGTGCTGGACGGCACGGTGCTGGAGCTTACCTACAGCAATGGCAAGCAGGAGGTGCTGTACCGCACCGCCCCCGGCAGCGAGGACCTGAGCTGGGACACGACCGAGTATGCCTTCACGGTGAACGAGGAGCTGGACGGCGTGACCCGCAGCTATGCCGGCGTGGCCGCCCAGAAATTGAGCGTGGTCGTGTGGGCCAAGGGCAACGACAGCTACGCGCTGGTGGCGCCCGCGGGCCTGAGTTCCGAGGAGATGCACCTGCTGGCCGAACACGTGTACTGACGCCCGGATGGATGCAAGACAGGCAAGTGCTCCGCGAATCCTCGCGGGGCCTTTTTTTGTGCAGATTTGGACGATAAATCCCGGTGACGGATTGTATTTATCGCGGCAATGCGGTATAATAATATCAATTGCGAAACTGCGCGCTGCCAACGCAGCCCCGAAACGGAGGAATCAGACCGTGCAGGTTGAAAACATTCGCGTCGAGATGCTGGGCGGGTTTTCTGTCTGGGTAAACGAGCGTCCGGTGGTGGAAAACGCGGCCAAGCTGACAAAGCCGTGGCAGCTGTTCTGCTATCTGCTGGTGAACCGCGAAAAATTCATCTCCAGCCGCAAACTGATTGCCATGCTGTGGGCCGACGACGACCTTTCGGACCCGGCCAATGTGCTGAAGAACGCCGTGTACAGCCTGCGCAAAGAGCTGTGCGGCGGCGAAAGCATGACCGAGAGCCCCATCATCTATTCCACCGGGGGGTACCGGTTTGACCCCGCCGTGGCGCTGGACTTTGACGCCGACCTGTTTGCCGCCCAGTGTGGGAAGGCCGCCTGCGAAGGGCTGACCCCCGAGGCGCGCATAGAGGAATGCAGGAGGGCCATTGCGGCCTACAAAGGGGATTTTCTGCCCCAGCTGGACCAGGACCTCTGGGTGGTGCCGCTGGCGCTGGAGTACCGCCGGATGTACCAGAAATGCGCGCACGACCTGTGCGAAACGTTGTGGGAAGGCCGCCTGTACAAGGAACTGCTGGATGTGGCGTCGGCCGCCATGCAGGTGGATGGGCTGGACGAGAAGACGGTGGTGTACCTCTTCCGCGCGTTGGACGCGCTGCGCATGTACCGGGTGATTGTGACCACCTACTCCAAGGTGGCCCAGAACTATGAGGACTCGCTGGGAGGTGAGCCGCCCCCCGAGGTGCAGCGCATCCACAGTGCCGCCAGCGAGCGCATCAACAAGACCGAGCAGGACATCATCGTCATCAAGACCGAGCTGACAGATACCGAACAGGCCGAAAAACCCCAGCGGGGCGCCTACTACTGCACCTACAGCTCGCTGCGGCACATGTACGGCTTTTTGAAGCGCTCGGCCGAGCGCAACAGCCAGGCGCTGGTGGTGGCGTTGTTCACGCTGACGCCGGGCAAGACGGTGTCCCCCGCCCAGTTCGACATGACCCGCGCCATGGCGGAGTTCAAGGTGGTGGCGATGAACTGCCTGCGCAAGGCGGACGCCATCTCGCGCTATTCCCGCAACCAGTATGTGATGCTGCTGAGCGTGACCTCGCTGGAGGACGGACGGCTGGTGCGCGACCGCATACGCGAAAGCTTTGCCCACGCGGCCGCCAGCCGCACCATGACCGTGGACGTGAAGCTGGCCGAGGTGTGAGGCGGCCGCCAAACCCTCCGGCGAATCGTCGCCCTCTGCACGGCGCTCTCAAGGAGAGCCCCGGCGGGTCGCCTTGCCGGGTTTGCGTTTGCTGCTAGGCGAGACGCCCGGGAACGGAGATGGATGCGAACAGAAAAAGACCGGGCGGGGAACCTTTCCCGCCCGGTCTTTTGTGCGTTTTACAGCCCCTCCCGCAGGCCCGCCGCCCCGCCGTTGCGCAGGGGGTCGAACAGCGATTTTTCGGGCGGCTTTTCCACCCGCCAGGCGTGGCTCATCATGGGCACCATCACCTCTTCGCCCAGCAGGCGCACGACGGCCGGCTTGCCCGAACAGTTGACCGCGACGGCCGCCGCGCAGCCCGCGGCCCGGCGCTCGAAGGCGATGATGCCCCCCTGCGCGGTGGTGAACTGCACCGGACTCTCCCGAAAGGCCGGGCAGCCCTTGCGCAGGGCGGAAAGGTCCATCATCAGCTTGATGAGGCCTGTCTCGCCGCTGGTCCAGTCGTAGTAGGCGCGGTTGAAGGGGTCCTTGTAGCCCTGCATGGCGATCTCGTCGCCGTAGTACACGCAGGGCACCCCTGGCAGCGTGAACTGCAGCACAAAGGCGAGCTTGAGGCGCATCAGGCCCAGGTGATGCTGTTCCCGCGTCAGCTTGTGCTCACTCTGCCAGTCGCGGTCGTGGTCGTCCACGGGGTCGCCGGCCAGTGCGGTGATGGCGCGCACCGTGTCGTGGGTGGAGATGTGGGTGGTGCAGGCGGCCAGCGCCGGCGCGGGATAGTTCTCGCAGATGCTCGAGACGGCGGCGGCGAAGCGAGGGGCGTCAAACGTCTGCAAAAAACGCAGGATGGCCCGGCGGAAGGGATAGTTCATTACGCCGTCCAGCTCGCCGCCCAAAAAGTAGCGCCGGCGCGCGCCGTAGGCCTCTTTGGTGGAGGCGTCCTCCCATACCTCGCCGATGAGCAGCTTGTCCTCGCCGTGGCTTTTGACGGCGGTGCGGATCTCGGCGATGAAATCGTCGGGCAGCTCGTCCGCCACGTCCAGGCGGAAGCCGGCCGCCCCGCGCGAGAGCCAGGTGTCGATGACGCCGCCCGCCCCGCAGATGAATTTGCGGAAGGAGGGGTCGGCCTTGTTCACCGTGGGCAGCGTGTCGAAGCCCCACCAGCTCTCGTAGCTGCCGTCGGGCTTAAAGAAGTACCAGCTGCGGTAGGGGCTGTTTTTGTCCTGCCAGGCGCCCTCGGAGGGGTAGCTGCCCTCGCGGTTGAAATAGATGCTGTCGCTGCCGGTGTGGCTGAACACGCCGTCCAGGATGATGCGGATGCCGAAGGCCCCGGCCGTTTTGCACAGGCGCTCGAAATCGGCGTTGGTGCCTAGGTAGGGGTCGATGTTCAGGTAGTCCGCCGTGTTGTAGCGGTGGTTGGAGTGTGCCTCGAAGATGGGGTTGAGGTACAGCCAGTTCACCCCCAGCGAGTACAAAAAGGGCAGCCGCTTTTCGATGCCGGCGAGGTCGCCGCCGAAGTAGTCGCGCGTGAGGTGGCCGTCCTCCACCTCGGTGGGCCAGAAGTAGGGCTCCTTGCTCTTGTCCCGCCGGTAGATGGCCTCGTTGTAGGGCAGGGGCTTGCCGGGGCTGCCCTCCAGGAAACGGTCGGGGAAGATCTGGTACATCACGCCGCCGTGGAAATCGTCCGGGGTGTGGAAGGCGGGGTCGTACACGGTGAGCTGGAAGGGGCGGCCGGGCTGGGTGCTCTCCATCGCCTCGCCATCGGGGCCGCGGTAGAGCTTGCGGAAGCCCACCCATAAATCGAACCAATACCAATACAGGCCCGCGGCGGGCGCCGTGAGCGTACAGGAGAACAAGTCGCCCTCTTCGGAGAGGCCGGTTTTTTGCATGGGGAACAGGAGAAGCCCCGCGCCGTCCGGCGTGAGGGGCACACCGTCCGGCTGCAACACAAGGCGGGGCTCCTCGCAGCCGTAATCGGCGGGCACGCGCACCGAAAAGCGCACCTGCGCACCCGCCGGCAGGGCGCCAAATGGTTTTTTGAAGAAGGGATCGCGGCTATTGTAGAACGAGGCTATGCAACATCCCCCCACAAGAGTTTTTGCCCGCGGTGCGGATGTTTCACCACACCACCGGTTCGGTATGCCAGATGTCCTTCGCGTAGTCCAGCACCGCGCGGTCGGCCGAGAAGATGCCGCTGCCCGCGATGTTGGCAAGGCTCATGCGGGAGAACTGGTTGCCGTCGCGGTAGATGTCGGACAGGCGCTGCTGCGCAAGGCGATAGTCCTCGAAGTCGGCCAGGACCATGTAGGGGTCGCTCTGGCGCAGGCTTTGGGCCACCTCGTGGAAGTTTTCGCCCCCCCAGCCGTGCTCCAGGAAGGCCAGCACCTGCCCGGCCACGGGGTCGGCCGTGATATAGCGGGCGGGGTGGTAGCCGGCATAGCGCAGGTTGTCCACCTCTTCGGCCAGCATGCCGAACTGGATGAAGTTCTCAGGCCCGGCGGCCTCGGCGATCTCGATGTTGGCGCCGTCGTAGGTGCCCAGCGTCACCGCGCCGTTCAGCATGAACTTCATATTGCCGGTGCCGCTGGCCTCGGTGCCCGCCAGGCTGATCTGCTCGCTGATCTCGCTCGCGGGCATCAGCCGCTCGCTGGTGGTGACGTTATAATCGACAAGGTAGGCCACGCGCAGCTTTTCGCGCACGGCGGGGTCGGCGTCGATGAGCTCGCCAAGCTTTACGATGAGACGGATCATCTGCTTGGCCATGTAGTAGCCGGAGGCGGCCTTGGCCGCGAACAGGTACGTTTTGGGCACAAAATCCGCGTTCGGGTTGTCCTTCAAATATAGATATTCGGCCGCGATGTTCAAGGCGTTCAGGTGCTGGCGCTTGTACTCGTGCATGCGCTTGGCCTGGCAGTCGAAGACAGAGGCGGGGTCGATGACGATGCCGGCCTTCCTGGCCAGGTGGTCGGCAAAAATTTCTTTGTTGCCGCGTTTGACGGCGGCCAGCTTTTCCAGCACCTGCTTGTCGTCGCGGAACTTGAGCAGCTTGGTCAGCTCGGCGGCGTTCTTCATGAAGCCGGGGCCGATGACGTCGCGCAAAAGGCTTGTGAGCGCGGGGTTGGACTGCAGCAACCAGCGGCGATAGGCGATGCCGTTGGTCACGTTGCCGAACTTCTCGGGGCTGTAGAGGTAATAATCGTGGAAGACCGTCTGCTTGATGATCTCGGAGTGCAGCTTGGACACGCCGTTGATGGAATGGCTGCCGTAGCAGCAGATGTTGGCCATGCGCACCTCGTGGTCGCCAAGCAGGGCCATGTAGTCGATCTTGCCCTCGTCGCCGGGGAACACCCGCTCGAAGTTGGCGCGGGCGCGGCGGTCCATCTCCTGGATAATGGTGTACAGGCGGGGCAGCGTGCGGCGGAAGATATCCGTGTTCCACTTTTCCAGCGCCTCGCTCATCACCGTGTGGTTGGTGTAAGCGAACGTTTTTTTGCAGATCTCGGCCGCGTCCTCCCAGCAGTATCCGCACTCGTCCAGCAGGATGCGCATGAGCTCCGGGATGGCGAGCGTGGGGTGGGTGTCGTTGATATGGATGGCGACCTTGTCTGCGAAGTTGTCCATGGTGCCGTATTGGTCGAGGTGTTTGCGCACAATATCGCCCACCGAGGCGGCCGAGAGGAAGTACTGCTGGCGCAGCCGCAGGATCTTGCCGTCGGTGTGGTTGTCGTTGGGGTACAGCACCTTGGAGATGAGTTCCACGTTGGCGTTCTGGCTCATGGCGGCGGTGTACTCGCCGGCGTTGAAGGCGCTCATGTCGAAGCCGGGGGCCTTGGCTTCCCACAGACGCAGCTGGGAGACGCCCTTCGAGTCGTACCCGGAGACGTACATGTCGCTGGGAACGGCCTTTACGAGCGTATAGTTCTTGTGCACCACCTGGTGGTAGCTGCCGTCCCAGGTCTCCTCCACCTCGCCGTCCAGCTTGACGTCGATGGTGGCCTCGGGGTGGCTCTTGAACCACACCGAGCCGCCGGGCAGCCAGTCGTCGGCCAGTTCCTGCTGCCAGCCGTCCACGATGGCCTGCCGGAAGATGCCGTACTCGTACAGGATGGAGTAGCCGCAGGCGGGGATGTCGGTGGTGGCCATGCCGTCCAGGTAGCAGGCGGCCAGCCGCCCCAGGCCGCCGTTGCCCAGGCCTGCGTCCGGTTCCTGCTCGTAGAGGTTTTCAAGTTTGACGTCGTGGTCTTTCAGCACGGCCTCGGCAACGTCCACCATGCCGAGGTTGAAGAGGTTGTTCTTCAGGCTGCGGCCCATCAAAAACTCCATGCACAGGTAGTATACCTGTTTGGAGTTGGAGCCGTATGTGTGGGCCATGAACTGCTTGCGGCCGTCGCTGAGGATCTTGCGCGTGATGCGGGCGAGCGCGCGGTAGAGCTGGTCCTCGGTGGCGGATTCGAGATCCGTGTTGAACTCGCTAAGCAGGCGCTCGGCCAGCAGGCGCTCGAACTCTTTTTTGCTGAATTTCTGTTTCAAAGGAACACTCCGTTCAAAAAAATGGTGGGGCATGCGGGAGAGGCCCCTACACCGAATAGGCGTGGCGGCGCCACACCATGTACATGTTACTTATTTGTCAAGTATACCTGATATTCGCGCGTTCTTCAAGATGATGCCTGCAAAATACGCATGTGGATGGGGGGTGTTTTGGCAAGGGAACAACAGCGCAGTGTGCAGCGTGCACAGGGGGGCGGAAGCGGCGGGGCGTGCAATTTGCTCTGGGGGCTTTTTTTTTCGTTCGGTCTGGTATATACTAGGCTTAAACAAAACCGTGGATCGGTTTTGTTTAAGCCGCCTATGTGATGCCGCTTGCGCGCAGCATGACCAGGCCGCAACGGGAGATAGGAAAAAGGGCGAAAATGCGCCCAAGATAAGCATACCAGACAGATATAAAGAAACGGTGAAAGATGAACGGAAGTGAGGGGTTCGATATGCCGACGCACAAGGTGAAATTGGAGATCTGCGGGTCCAGTTACGTGGTGAGCACCAGCGATTCGGAGGAGTACCTGCTCAGCCTGGCCGACCGCCTGGATTCGGACATGAACCAGATGATGCTGGACTCGCCCAACGCGTCTGTTGCGGCGGCGGCGGTCATCACGGCGCTGGGCTACTTGGATGAGGCGGAAAAAAGTGCCTTTGGCGCGGACAATATGCGCGCCCAGATACAGGATTATCTCGAGGACGCCGCCAAGGCCCGCATGGAGGCCGAAGAGGCCCGCCGTGAGGCGGAGGGCCTGCGCCGCCAGCTGCATTTTTACGAGCAGAAGATGGGCGCGGCGCCTGCAGTAGCGCCCGCCCCGGCGACACCGGCAGCACCAGCCGCGCCGGCAGCCCAGCCGCGGCCCAACGACGTTTTGAACACGGGCGGCCAGCTGGAGCTGGACGACCTGGACGCGCCCTGAATGGGCAATGGAGCGAGTACGGAGGCTTGAGTGAGCAGAGTGGCCATGGAGATCCTTGCGCCCGCCGGAGATGAAGAGATGCTGCGCGCCGCTGTTTTCAGCGGCGCGGATTGCGTTTATCTGGGGGTTGGCGCTTTCCACGCGCGGCAGGGCGCGGACCATTTCACGGGCGAGGCCCTGCGGGCGGCCGTGCGTTTCTGCCACGCGCGGGGCTGCCGGGTGAACGCCGCGCTGAACACGCTGGTGCTGCCCGGCGAGGAGCCGGCTTTCGAAGTCGCCCTGCGGGACGCGGCGGCGGCGGGATGCGACGCGGTGATCGTGCAGGACCTGGGCGGGGCGGCGCTGGCCGCGCGGGTGGCGCCCGGCCTTGCGCTGCACGCGTCCACTCAGATGAGCGTACACAACGCCGCCGGTGTGCGGAGGCTTGCGCGGCTGGGGTTTTCGCGGGTCATCCTGGGGCGGGAGATGCAGGAGGCGGAAATCGAGAAAGCGGCCGCCGCAGCGCGCGAAGAGGGCATCGAGCTAGAGGTGTTCGTGCACGGGGCGCTGTGCGTAGCGGTGTCCGGCCAGTGTTATATGAGTGCCTTTCTGGGCGGGCGCAGCGGCAACCGCGGCGCCTGCGCCGGGCCCTGCCGGCTGCCCTTCAGGGCGGTGGCGGGTGCGCGTATGGAGGATGGCGGCGCAAAGCCCCCTGCCACAGACGCCACGCACCACCTCTCGCTGCGCGACCTTTCCATTCTGGATGCGCTGCCCCGCCTGCAACGGATGGGCGTGGCCGCGGCTAAGATAGAGGGACGATTGCGCGGCGCGGAGTACTGCGCCGTGGCGGTGGACAGCGCCAAAAAAGCGTTGCGGGGAGAAGAATACGACCGGGAGCTGCTGGCCGACGTATTCAGCCGGGGGGCCTTTACAGGCGGCTGGTTTGCGGGGTGCCACACGGAGGGCGACGCGATGTTCGGCGCGCGCAGCGAGGCGGACGCACGCGCCACGAAGGCCGCGCTGCCCAAGGCGCGCGAGCTGTACCGGCGCGAAGCGCCCCGCGTGCCGGTCACGCTGGTGCTACGCCCGGGCGTCTCGGGGTTCGAGCTGGCGGCGAGCGACGGCGCGCAGACGGTGGTCTGCCCGGTGGCGGGGCCGGAGGGCGGGGCTGGAGAGGCCGCCGGGCCGCCGGAAGCTGTTTCCGGCGCAGAGGCGGCAAGCGATACAGTGCGGCAGGCGGCCGCTCTGCGGGACGCCTTGGGCAAGACGGGCGGCACGCCGTTTTACGCCGCGGCCGAGGAGGATATTTACATACAGGCGGGCCGCGGGCCGCTGCCCGCGCCGTCCGGCGTGAAAGCGGCGCGCCGCGCCGCGCTGGAAGAGCTCTTGGCCCTGCGCGAAGCGGCGGCGAACCGCCCGCTGCCCCGCACGGAGGATGCGCCGGGAACGGGTCTGCGCTCAGCAGTGGTATCCGGCGCGGGTGCAGGTCAAGTGCCGCGTGCCGCACCGCTGGCCGACATTTCGGCGCTGTGCTCCGCTGTGGAGATGGGGGATGTACCGGGCGCGGGGGGCTACCCGGCGGTGACGTTGGGCCGAAGAGCGGTGCCGGATGATTCGGGTGGGCGGCAAAAAGACGAGATATTTTTCGAAAAAACAGATGTTTTCGCCGAGGGCGGAAACCACTCCGGCACAGGGGCAAAGGCGGCCGGCGCATCCTGCACCGCCGGGGAGACGCCAGCAATCTCCGCCCACCCCGCCCTGCGGGCGCGCTTCGCGGGGGTGGAGCAGCTGCCCGCGGATGCGGCCGAGCTGTGCGAGGAGCTGGTGCTGCCACTGTTCGAAGCCGAGCGGGTGCCCCCCGCCCTGCGCGGCAGGACCCGCCTGTGGCTGCCCCGGGCGCTGTTCGGCGGGCGGGAGGACGCCGCGGCAAAGGCTGTGCGCGCCACGAAGGACGGCGGATTTTTGGGGTACGAGGTGTCCAACATCGCTCACCTGGTGCTATGCGAAGGGCTGCCCCTGGCCGGGGGTTTTGGGCTGAACGTGACCAATGCCTGTGCAGCGACGGTGTATGGAGCGCTGGGATGTGCGCAGATCACGCTTTCGCCCGAGCTGAGCCTGCCCCAGATGCGGCGGCTGGTGGGCGACCTTGCGGCGCGGGATGGTTCCTGCGCCCAGCCGGCCACCGACGCGCTGTGTTACGGCCACCTGCCGCTCATGCTCACCCGGGCCTGCCCGCTGCGCAACAGCCGGTCCTGCGAAAACTGCCCCGGCGCGGGCGCGCTTGTGGACAGGCGGGGCCTGCCCTTCTCCGTGCGGTGCGAAGGGGGCTGCGCCGAGGGCGCGCGCAGCGTGTACAACCCCCTGCCGCTCTGGATGGCCGACCGGCTGGACGAGCTGCCCACCCGTACGGCCACGCTGTATTTCACAACCGAGAGCCGCGCGGCGGCCGGGGAGACGCTGCGTGCCTTTGCGGGGGCAGCCACGCCACCGACAGCCTTCACGCGGGGGCTGTACGGGCGGGGAACGTCGCCAAAGGCCCCGGCCCGCTCTCGCTCCCCGGGCGGGCCACCGATGCGAAGCGCGCCAAAAAAAAGGCGAAAAAAATGAGCGCAGATGCCTGCTCGATGGGAATGGAATTCGAAAAAGTGTTTGCTCAAAAGAAGCAGGAGGATACCGAATGATGCAAGAATTACAATTAAAAGTGCAAAAATTGCATCCAAACGCCCGCCTGCCCCACCGCGCTTCTGAGGGCGCCGCCGGGGCCGACCTGTGTGCTGTCTGCGGGCCGGAGGGCATCACGCTGGCGCCGCTGCAGCGGGCGCTGATACCCACCGGGCTTGCCATCGAGCTGCCGGGGCGGGCATATGTGGCGCTGCTGTATGCCCGCAGCGGCCTGTCCCTGCGCGAGGGGCTGGCCATGGCAAACGGCGTGGGCGTCATCGATTCCGACTATCGTGGTGAGGTGCAGGTGCCGGCCGTGAATTTGTCGGACAGGCCCATCCACATCCAGGACGGCGAGCGCATCGCGCAGCTGGTCGTCTCGCCGGTGGCGCTGCCGGACATCGTGGAGGCGGACGAGTTGACCAGTACGGCCCGAGGCGAGGGGGGCTTTGGCTCCACCGGGAAATAGCAGGCCAATGGGGGAAGCCGCTGCATGTCGCGCACCGGCGAACTCAACGGCTGGATTTTTGACGGGGCAGCTCTATCGGCTGCCCGGCTGCTGAAAAGATGCCGCCGTGTGGCGCGTTATATAGCTATACATGTTTTGTCCGGCACGAGCGGAGGCTGTTTTACAGTGCAGGCTTTGCGCGGAGGAAGGTTTTCGCTTGTGCCGGCGGGGCGGCCACAGTATGTGCAGGAGAATGGGAGGATGACGGCGATGGCGCTTGTGCTTGCGTCCAAAAGCCCGCGCCGGCGGGAGCTGATGGCTTTGGTGGCGCCCAGCTTCGAGCTGGACGAGGCGGCGTTGGATGAGGGCGCCCTGTGTGCCGAAAGCGCCCGCCGGGCCGAGATGCCCGCGCAGCTGGCCCAGGCGCTGGCCGCAGCAAAGGCCGGCGCGGTGTTTGCCGCGCGCGGCGGGCGGGACACGGTGGTGGACTGCGACACGGTGGTGGAGCTGGACGGCGCTGTGCTGGGCAAGCCGGCCGACGAAGAGCAGGCGCGGATGATGCTGGAATCCCTCTCCGGCCGGGAGCACCGTGTGCACACTGGCGTGTGTGTGCTGGCGCCGGGCCGGCCCCCCGCCCGCTTTACAGAGACGACCCGCGTCACCTTTGCGGGCATCCCGCAGGAGGAGATCGACGCCGTGGTGCGCACGGAAGAGCCCTACGACAAGGCCGGCGGCTACGGCATCCAGGGCTGGGCGGCGCGGTTCGTGCCGTCCATCTGCGGTTGCTACTATAACGTGATGGGACTGCCGGTACCGGCGTTGTACCGGGCGCTGGCGGGGCTGTAGCTTTTGGAGATGCGCGCGCCTTTTCGGCGGAGCGGTTCGACGCAAAAAAAGAAGGGGAACCGATGGAAAACAGGCCGAGGGAAAAAGGATTTCGCCGCCGTGTGGTGGCCATCTGCATCGTGGTGGCCGCCGTGATGGCCATTTTTGTATGGCGGCTGGGGCAGTTCCAGCTGGTGGAAAAGGGCAACTACACCCCACCGGGGACGAGCTCTTCCTCCTCCGATGCGCAAACTTTTAGTGAATCAACACAAAACAACGCTTGAACAGGGCCTGCTTTTCTGATATAATCGACAACAGAAGCGCCCACTGGCAGCCGCTGTTAACAGCAATTGAACAACTGTTTTGCATGTCCAGCGCCGCACCGGCCGGCGTGCAAGTTGTTTGTGGGATTGTTGCGTGATGGAGGTGGTCCGCCTTTGGGTGCGGAGGTATTGGCGTTTGCGTCCGGGAAAGGCGGCACGGGAAAATCCACCCTGGCGGTGGGCACGGGTGCCGCTCTGGCGGCGCTGGGCCACAAGGTGCTGCTGGCCGAGGTGGATACCGCGCTGCGCAGCACGGACCTGATTGCCGGCCTGGCGGGCGGCGCCGTGTACGACATGGGCGACGTGTTTGCCGGCCGCGCCACGCCGGACAAGGCGATGGCCCAGAGCGCGCTGCATCCGGGGCTGTCCATCATCCCCGCGCCTTACGAGGGCGGCCTTTTGACGGCGAACGCCCTGCAGGCGCTGTGCGCGACCATCGCGCCCAAGTTTTCTTACATCCTGCTGGACGTGGCGCCCGGCATCGGTGAGCCGTTCCGCGCCGCCGTGGCCGCGGCAGACCGCATGATCCTGGTGGAAACGCCCGACCCCGTCTCGCTGCGCAGCGGCCGCCTTGCGGCCGACACGGCCGCCGCCCTGAAGGACGCCGAGCCCGCGCTGCGCCTTTTGCTGAACCGGGTGGACCCGGAACGGCTGCTGCGCGAGGACGCCCTGCCCGACCTGGACGAGGCCATCGACACGGTGGGCGCCCAGCTGTTGGGCGTGGTGCCCGAGAGCGCTGTTCTGCAGCACTGCTCGGTGCTGGGCCGTCCCCTGCCCCCTCGCAGCCGCGAAGCGGCCGTCTTCGACGCCATCGCCCGCCGCATCGCCGGCGAGGACGTGCCGCTGCTGGTGCGGTGACGACTGTCGTTACGAGGCGGGGCGATACGCGCCAAAACATGCAAGACCCCTGGGCTTCGCATCCCGTTGCCCTACGCCCGCGCAGGCGGGCTGGATAGCCAGATATTCGTCCATTCACAGGAAGGATGATTCGATTCTATGAATATCGCCCTGATTGCCCACGATTCGAAAAAGGAACTGATGGTGCAGTTTTGCACGGCGTATATCCGCACGCTGAGCACCCACACCCTGCTGGCCACCGGCACCACCGGCAAGATGGTGGCCGAGGCCACCGGCCTGCCCGTGCAGCGCTTTCTTTCCGGCACCCACGGCGGCGACCAGCAGATCGCCGCGCGTATTGCCTGCAACGAGATAGACCTGCTGCTCTTCTTCCGGGACCCCATCAGCGCAAAGCCGGGCGAGCCGAACGAGATGAACCTTCTGCGCCTGTGCGACATGCACAGCATCCCCATGGCCACCAACATCGCCACCGCGGAGGTGCTCATCCACGGGTTGGAGCGCGGCGACCTCGCCTGGCGCGACATCGTGAACCCCAAGCAGGCGGGCGGGTAAAGTGCGCCGGGCTTTTGCCCGCGGGCACGTGCGCCATCACGCAATCAGACATCCCGGCAAGCCAGTGAGGGTTGCCGGTTTTTTATGCGCGCGGAAGCAAAATGGCGCATGGCGCACGCCCCGTCCCGCTTGCCACGCGGCGCAAAAGTGAGTATAATAAAGTGTCTGCCCAATGTACGGGCCGCGCCCTGCGGGTCCGAAGGCGCCGCCGGCGGCGGGACCGGTATGTTCAAGCAGGCAGCCTTCCCGCCAAGGACGGAAAGGCGACCCCCATCTCTACAATAGAAAGGCTGGCCCGCTATGGCACCAAAATTCCAAAAACTTCCCGGCACGCTGGACGTGCTGCCCGCCGAGAGCTGGAAGTGGCAGTACGCCGAGGAGCAGATGCGCACGGTGGCCGGACTGTTCGGCTACCGCGAGATCCGCCTGCCCACCTTTGAGAGCACCGAGCTGTACCAGCGCGGCGTGGGTGAGGGGACGGACGTGGTGTCCAAGGAGATGTACACCTTTGAGGACAAGGGTGGCCGCAGCTGTACGCTGCGCCCCGAGGGCACGGCGGGCGTTGTGCGCGCCGTGCTGGAAAACGGCCTGTTGGCAGCCAGCCCCCTGCCGCTGAAGAGCTATTATATCGAGAGCCATTTCCGCTACGAGCGGGCCCAGAAGGGCCGCTACCGGGAGCACCACCAATTTGGCATCGAGTGCTTTGGTACCCATGCGCCCGAGGCCGACGCCGAGGTGATTGCCGTGGCGGACATGCTGCTGCGGCGCATCGGCCTGGGGGAGTACGCGTCGCTGGAGGTCAATTCGATCGGCTGCCCGGCCTGCCGCCCGGCCTACAACCAGGCCCTGCGGGCGTACTTTGGCGCGCGGGAAGGTGAGCTGTGCGACACCTGCAAGGGCCGCCTGCAGACAAACCCGCTGCGCCTGTTGGATTGCAAGGAAGAGGCCTGCCAGGCCATCGCGAAGGATGCCCCCTCTATGCTGGAGTACCTGTGTGAAGACTGCGCCGGACACTTTGCCGCCGTGCAGGCGCTGCTGGCCGAGGCGGGCATCGCCTTCGTCGTGAACCCCCGCATCGTGCGCGGGCTGGACTACTACACGAACACCGTCTTCGAATTCGTGGCCAGCGGCATCGGCGCGCAGGGCACCGTATGCGGCGGTGGGCGCTACGATGGGCTCATCGGGGAGCTGGGCGGCGCGCCCACGCCGGCCGTGGGCTTTGGCATGGGTGTCGAGCGGCTTTTGATGCTGGTGGAGGAGGCAGGCAAGCTTCCGCCCGCGCCTGACGGACCGCTGCTGTACGCCGTGGCCGCCGACGAAGCCGGCCGCGCTGCCGCCCGGAAGCTTGTGGCTGGGTTGCGCGCCAAGGGCTACGCCGCCGAATATGATATCGTCCAGCGCAGCGTGAAGGCCCAGATGAAGGCCGCCGCCCGGTTGGGCGCGCACTTCACCGTCGTGCTGGGCGAAGCGGAGGTGCAGGGCGGCAGCGCGAAGTTCAAGAACATGCAGGAGGAGGGAGAGGTCCCCTTCCTGCTGGACAGCGCCGCCGAGGCGCTGGAGATGGCGCTGTTCCGCAAGACCGCTCGGCAGTTTGGCGGGCGGCTGAAGCGCGAGGTGGCCCCCGGCACGCTGGACCCTCTGCAGCAGTGCTTTTTGGAGTGAGGGGCGTCTCCCCTCCCCTGCGCCCCGCACGAGAGTGGGCGCGTGGATGCCAGGATGAGTGCGGGCAGGCCTGAAAACGGGCCGGCCGGACACACGGACGACCGGCCAAGAGGACAAAAAGGTGCGCGGAAGGGAAAGGGCAGGCGGAACACGCCTGACGCCAGACGCCCCGCGCGCCCACCGGAAAGGACAAAACATGGATACGATGGGAACTTTGCGCCGCACGCACTACGCCATGCAGGCACTGGAAGCAAGCCCCGGGGAGCGGCTGGTGGTGGCGGGATCGGTCGCCAAAAGCAGGGACCTGGGCGGCCTTGTGTTTGCCGACCTGCGCGACAACACCGGCATCCTGCAGCTGGCTTTTGGGGGGGACACCGCCCCCGACATTTTCGAGAAGGCCGCGTCCTTGCGCAGCGAGGACGTGGTGATGGCCGAGGGGCTCTTGCGCCTGCGCGAGAGCCCCAACGACGAGCTGCCCACCGGCAGGCTTGAGCTGTTCGTCTCCGACCTGCGCATCCTCAGCCGGGCGGAGACGCCCCCCTTCGAGGTGCGCGACGAGGTGCCCGTGGGCGAAGACCTGCGCCTGCGCTACCGCTACCTGGACCTGCGCCGCGAGGGCCTGCACGAGACCATCCGCCTGCGCAGCCAGATTACACGCGCCGTGCGGGACTATTACCTGGACCACGATTTTGTGGACATCGAGACGCCGGTGCTGATCAAATCCACCCCGGAGGGCGCGCGGGACTACCTGGTGCCCAGCCGGGTGCAGCCGGGGCGGTTCTACGCGCTGCCCCAGAGCCCACAGCTGTACAAGCAGATTTTGATGCTGTCCGGTTTCGATAAATACTTCCAGATCGCCCGCTGCTTCCGCGACGAGGACCTGCGGGCCGACAGGCAGCCGGAGTTTACACAGATAGACATGGAGATGGCCTTTGTGGACGAGGGCGACGTGCGCGCCGCGAACGAGGCCATGGTGTGCGAGGTGTTCGAAAAGGTGCTGGGGGTGAAACTTTCCGCCCCCTTCCCCTGCATGCCGCACAGCGAGGCGATGGCGCGCTTTGGCTCCGACAAGCCGGACACCCGCTTCGGGCTGGAGCTGTGCGACGTGAGCGGGATCGTGGGAGACTGCGGCTTCGGCGTCTTTTCGGGCGCCGTACAGGCGGGGGGCAGCGTGCGGCTCATCAACGCCAAGGGCCTGGCCGAACAGCTTTCCCGTAAGGAGATCGACCGGCTGACCGAGACAGCCAAGACCTACGGCGCAAAGGGCCTTGCGTACCTGCGCCTGGCCGAGGGCGGCGAGAGCAGCAGCTACGAAAAATTCCTTTCGGACGCCGAAAAAGCTGCCCTGCGCGCGGCGGCGGGCGCCGAAGCGGGCGACGTGCTGCTGCTGGTGGCAGACGGAGACGCGACGGTGTTTGCCGCGCTGGGCGCCGTGCGGCTGGCCATTGCCAAGAAGCAGGGCCTTATCCCCGAAGGGGTGTACAATTTCCTCTGGGTGACGGACTTTCCCCTCTTCGAGCGGGACGAGGAGAGCGGCCGCTTCGTGGCCGTGCACCATCCCTTCACCATGCCGAAGGAGGAGGACATCCCCCTGTTGGAGAGCGACCCCGGCGCCTGCCGCGCCAAGGCCTACGACATGGTGGTGAACGGCGTGGAGCTGGGCGGCGGGTCCATCCGCATAAACGACCCCGCCCTGCAGGCGCAGATGTTCCGGTTGCTGGGGTTTACCGAGGAGCGCGCGCAGCAAAACTTTGGCTTTTTGATGGAAGCCTACCGCTACGGCGCGCCGCCCCACGGCGGCATGGCCTTCGGCCTGGACCGCATGGTGGCGCTGATGGCCAGGCGGGAGTCCATCCGCGACGTGATCGCCTTCCCCAAGGTGCAGAACGCCGGTGAGCCGATGAGCGGCTGCCCGGACCTTGTGGACGAGGGGCAGCTGGACGAGCTGCACATCCGCAGCACCGCCCCGGCCACGGAGGCCGACGCGGAGGGCTGAGTTTTGCCTGGAGGGACGGGGCGCTGTATGGGGACCCTCCCCCGGCTGCGGGATGCGTCCAATTTGGGTACGATCAGATAGGGAAAAAAGATGAACAAGTTGCGGCCCCGGCGTATATGCGCCGGGGCGGCACCTTGGTTGTATCGATGGGGTGGAGATGGCGCGGGCATCGCCGTCTTTCAGGGCGCGGCGGACGGTTCTGTGCCCGCGCGTGCCGCCGCATCTGCGTCCGCCGCGCAAGCGCGCACAAAGCGGTCCAGCTGCTTTTGGTTGTGCAGGACCGTCGTTTTCGCCAGATGAGGCTGCAGGACGTCGGCAAACTGGCGTCGCTTCCCTGCGTTGCGCCCCTTGTGCAGTACCCACCAGAGGAATTCGGCGTCCAGCTTTTCCGGGCAACCCTCGGCCATGTCCGGGCGGGCCTGGCCTTTATAACGGCGGTGCCGCCGCAGCACCCGCCACAGGCAGGCCGCGCGGGAAAACCGCAGGAAGACGATGCGGTCGGCGTGTTGCAGGCGCTCGCGCAGCGAGAAGGAGGCGTAGTTGCCGTCGATGACCCAGGCGGGCCTTTGCAGGAAGGCGGCCACCAGCGCGCGGGCTTCAGCGCGGTCGCGCTCCTGCCAGCCGGGCGTGAACTGGACCTTGTCCAGGTGCAGCACGGGCAGGCCGAGCATTTCGCCCAACTGCCCGGCCAGTGTGGATTTGCCGCTGCCGCTGTAACCAAGCACCGCAATCTTCATGGCGATGCCGGTGGCGGCAGTCCCGCCGATGGTGGAACGGATGGCGCGTTGTGTTTGACGCCCCTGCGCCAGCGGGCAAAATACAGCACCACCACGGCGGCAATGAGCGCAAGCGAGATCCACTGGCTGGTGGACAACAGCGCCACACCGCGTATTTTGTCGCCCCGGAAGAACTCCAGCGCGAAGCGCAGGCTGCCGTACAGTAGGATGTACAGCGGCAGCACCATCCAGCGGCGGGCCAGCCTGCGCGCCAGCACGGCCAGCAGCACGAACAGGACGAGGTTGCTCCCGGCCTCGATGAGCTGCAGCGGCAGCAGAGGCACCCCGTTGGGCGCGCCGATAGACTGATGGTACACAACGCCCCAGGGTACCTCGATGCCCCAGCAGCAGCCGCCCATGAAGCAGCCGATGCGCCCGAACACGTGGAAGAGCGGCACGGCAGGGGTGAACAGGGCCACCATGTCTCCCAGGGGAACGGCGTACTTGCGGCAGTACAACCAGACAGCGACAAAGCCGCCGATGAAGCCGCCGTAGTACACAAAACCGCCCATGAGGGAGTTGATGAGCAGCTGGGGGTCTGCGGAGATCTGCGCCCAGTTAGCGACGTACACGGGCAGCGTGACGATCAGGTACAGCACCTTGGCGCCCACCAGCGCGCCGATGGCCGCGAACACGAGGGTGTGGATGATGTCGTCACTGGGCAGGCGCCCGGCGTCCGGTTTGAGCGCGCGGTTGGAAAGGAACATGTACAGCGCCGCGACAATGATCCCCAGTGCGGCAAAGGTGCCATAGGTGGGGATCTGCCTGCCGAAAAGGTGGATGAAAGGATGCATGATTACTCCATTTTGCGCAGTGGGTGTGCCGGAAGCGGGCCTGTGCTGGGCCGCAAGACGGGCCTTCGGGAAAACTGCCAGAAAAAGAGTTGATGCCCGGCGGGCATCAACTCTTTGGCGGATACAGTGTTGCCTAGTAATAGTACGCCAGGCTGGAACAAGCGGCTGCGCCGACTGCGAAGTAGATGATGTTGTAGATGGCCGAGAAGACGATGCCGACGATGGAGCAAACGAAGCCGGCCGTGACAAGGCCGTAGCCCTCCTGTCCTTTCATGACCACCTTGCGCAGCTGCAGGCTGATGACCAGGCCGACGATACCCAGCACGACGCCTACGACAGGCACCCAACAGAGCACGATGCTGAGGATGCCCAGCACCATGGATGCGATGGCCTTGCCCTTGTACGGCGAGGGGCCCTGCTGAGGCAGCGGGTAGCTGCCCGGCGGGGGATAGCCCGGCTGGGGCTGGTATTGCTGCTGCGGGGGCGGGTATGCCCCGGGTTGGGGCTGCGCCTGCGGGGGCGGTGGGGGCGGAGGATAGGTGCCGGCGGGCGGCGCATAGCTGCCCGGTTGCGGCGCGCCGGGGGCCGGCGGAGCTGCCGGAGGCACATAGCCGCTCTGGGGCGGCTGGGGGGTGCCTTCGGGCAGCGGATAGGCGCCGGGGGCCGGCGGGATGGGTGCTGCCGGAGGCACGGAAGCCGCCGGAGGCACGGGTGCGGCGGGGGCTGGAGCCGCCGGGGCAGCGCCAAAGCTGTCCGGCTGCGGCGGGACTGGAGGGGCGGTGTTGCTCTCGGGGGTGGGGTAGCCGCCCCCGGGGGGTGTTTGGTCTTGATAACCCATGTAGGTTCACCTCAACGTTAGAGTTTTTGGATGCGGAGCGCACGCGATTTCCCCAAAAATCCCGCGCCTACGTGGCGGTTTAGTACAGGCCGGCAAGGCCGACACAGACGGTGCAGGCGATGAAAGTGATGAGGCCGATGCAGGCAAGGATGAGCGAGATGACCGACAGCACAAAGCCGGCCGTGGCCATGCCGTAGTTGGGGTCGCCCTTCACCGTCACCTTGCGGATGGGCACAGACAGCGCCAGGCTCACGATGGCCAGGATGATGGCCACGATGGACGCGTACCCAAACCAGGTGATGACGATGGCGATGATGCCCAGCACCATGGCGGCGATGGATTTGCCGCGGTTGGGGTCGTTCTGGGGTGGCTGGGGCGGCGGGTACCCGCCCTGAGGCTGGTACTGCTGCGGGGGCGGGGGTGGCGGCGGATAGGTGCCCTGTGGGGGCGGGGTTTGGGGTTGCTGCGATTCTTGGGGAGGGGTTTGATCTTGATAGCCCATAATAATCACCTCGGTTTAAAAATGGCGGGCGCCCGCCCGCGGGGGGTTGCCGAACGGTTCTTACCTGTGAAAAGCATAACAAAAAGCCATGTGGAAGTCAATTGCGGCTGGGTTTGCGGCTTGCGGGGGAAGCGCGTTACCAGTAGTAGGAATAGGGATTGACCAGGTTGACCAGGAAGACGATGGCGCCGATGGAAAGCGCGATGATGGAGAGGATCAAGCCGGCCGTGGCCATGCCGCGGTGGGTGTAGGGGTTCGCCTTGCGGGCCTGCAGAGCCATGACGAGGCCTACCACGCCGCAGATGACCGCGAAGAAGCCGGAAGAGAGCGAAGCGGTGCCCACGATGCCCAGCACCAGCGATGCAATGGCGAAACCCCGGCCGGGCACACCCTGCGCGGGCGGCCCCGCCTGAGGCGGAACGGGCGGCGTATAGGGGTAGCCGGGCGGTGGGGGTGGAGGTGCGCCGTATGCGGGGGGTGGGATTGGCGGGGGCGCGCCGTACACGGGCGGGGGCGCCATTGGAGGTTGTGGCTGCGGCGGAAGGACAGGCCGCGGCGGAACGGGAGCAACCGGGGGCGGGGCGTAGGGGCCGGCTTGCGCCGGCGGGGGAACCGGGGCCCAGCCCGGCTGCGCGGTGTATGCGGGCGGCGCCGGAGGAGGATAGATGCCCGCGGGCGGCGGGGGTGGATAGGTGCCCGGCGGGGGCACGTATGCCGGTGGCATACCGGGTGGGGCAAAGCTCTGCGGGGGCGCCTGGGGCGGAATGGGGGCCGCGCTGTATACCGGGGGCGTTGCAGTTGCGCCGAAAGCGGAACTGACGCCCGCCGGGGCGCTGGAAGAGGGCGCGGGGCCGCTGGGCGGGGTGGTTTGCGCTGTGTTTGGGATGGGGTCGTATTGCGGGTCCATGGCAAGGTCCTCCCTTTTAGAAGTGGTTCGGGATGGATGCTCAGTCCTTATGGGGGCGGGGGCTTTTGATGGCCGCCTGTGCCGCGGCCAGCCGCGCGATGGGCACGCGGAAGGGCGAGCAGCTGACATAGTCCAGCCCCACGTTGTGGCAGAACTCGATGCTGGTGGGGTCGCCGCCATGCTCGCCGCAGATGCCCAGGTGCAAAGCGGGGTTCGCCTCGCGGCCAAGCTTTGTGGCCATCTGCACCAGCTTGCCTACGCCCTTCTGGTCCAGATGGGCAAAGGGGTCGCTCTCGTAGATCTTGTTCTCGTAGTAATAGTCGAGGAACTTGCCTGCGTCGTCGCGCGAGAAGCCGAAGGTCATCTGGGTGAGGTCGTTTGTGCCGAAGCTGAAGAAATCGGCCTCTTTGGCGATCTCATCGGCCACAAGGCAGGCGCGGGGGATCTCGATCATCGTGCCCACCTCGTAGGCGAGGTCCACCCCGGCCTCGGCGATGAGCTTGTCCGCCGTGGCCACCACGAACTCCTTCACATAGCGGAACTCCTTCACGTCGCCCACCAGCGGGATCATGATCTGGGGGGTGACGCGGATGCCCCGGCGTTTGGAGACGGCCAGCGCGGCGGCGATGACGGCCGTCGTCTGCATCTCGGCAATTTCGGGGTAGCTGACAGACAGGCGCACGCCGCGGTGGCCCATCATGGGGTTGAACTCGTGCAGGCTCGCGATGACATCTTCGAGGTGCTGGGTGGTGATGCCAAGGTCCTTTGCCATGTCGGCGATCTCGGCGGGGTCCTGGGGCAGGAACTCGTGCAGCGGCGGGTCCAGGAAGCGGATGACCACCGGACGCTCGCCCATCACCTCGTAGATGCCCTCGAAGTCTCCCTGCTGGTAGGGCAGGATCTTGGCCAGCGCCTTTTTGCGGGCATCCGCCTCGGTGGACACGATCATCTCGCGCATGGCGCGGATGCGGTCGCTCTCGAAAAACATGTGCTCGGTGCGGCAGAGGCCGATGCCCTGGCTGCCAAAGTCGCTGCCCTGCTGGGCGTCGTGCGGGGAATCGGCGTTGGCGTAGATCTCCAGCTGGCGGGCGCGGTCCGCCCAGCGCATCAGCCGCTCGAAGTTGCCGGAGATCTCGGCCTCCACGGTGCACACGGCCTCGCCATACACGATGCCGGTGGAGCCGTCCAGGCTGATGGAATCGCCCTCCTTCACAGTGCGGCCGCCCAGCGTGAACTGCTTTTGGTCGTAATCCACCACCATCTCGCCCACGCCGCTTACGCAGCAGGTGCCCATGCCGCGGGCCACCACGGCCGCGTGGGAGGTCATGCCGCCGCGGGCAGTGAGGATACCCTGCGCCACGGCCATGCCCTCAATGTCCTCGGGGCTGGTTTCAAGCCGGACAAGAACGACCTTCTTGCCGGCGTCATGCCAGGCTTTGGCGTCCTCGGCGGTGAACACCACCTGCCCGCAGGCGGCGCCCGGCGACGCGGCCAGGCCCTTGCCCAGCACAGGCGCGTTCTTCAATGCGGCGCCGTCGAACTGGGGATGCAGAAGGCTGTCCAGCTGCTTCGGCTCCACGCGCATCACGGCCTCGCTGCGGTCTATGAGGCCCTCCTCCACGAGGTTGACGGCGATTTGCAGGGCGGCGGCGGCGGTGCGCTTGCCGTTGCGCGTTTGCAGCATGTACAGCTTGCCGTCCTCGATGGTGAACTCCATGTCCTGCATATCGCGGTAGTGCATCTCCAGCTTTTGTGCAATGGCGCAGAATTCTTCGTACACCTCCGGCATCTGGTCGGCCAGATGGGAGATGGGCGAGGGGGTGCGGATGCCGGCGACGACGTCCTCGCCCTGGGCGTTGATGAGATATTCGCCGAATAGCTTCTTTTCGCCGGTGGCAGGGTCCCGCGTGAAGGCCACGCCGGTACCGCTGCGTTCGCCGGAGTTGCCGAACACCATGCTCTGTACATTCACCGCGGTGCCCCAGTCGTAGGGGATCTCGTTCATGCGGCGGTAGGCGTTGGCGCGGGGGTTGTCCCAGCTGCGGAAGACGGCGCGCACGGCCTCGATGAGCTGGATGCGCGGGTCGGCGGGGAAGTCTGCGCCCTTCTTCTCGCGGTACAGGCTTTTGAACTTCGCCACAAGCTCCTTCAAATCGTCGGCGGTCAGCTCGGTGTCCTGCTTTACGCCCCGGGCTTCCTTCATCTCGTCGATGAGCTTCTCGTATTCGGTCTTGGGCTGCTCCATCACAACGTCCGAGAACATCTGGATGAAACGGCGGTAGCTGTCGTACGCAAAGCGGGGGTTGCCGGTTTTGGCGGCAAAGCCCTCCACCACCTCGTCGTTCAGGCCGAGGTTCAGGATGGTGTCCATCATGCCGGGCATGGACGCGCGGCTGCCCGAGCGCACCGAGACGAGCAGCGGGTTCTGCTTGTCGCCAAACTTTTTGCCCGTCACCTCCTCGATCTTGCCCATGTACTCAAAGATCTCGTCCTGTATCTCGGGCGCGATGCGGCGGCCGTCGTCATAGTAGCGGGTGCAGGCCTCGGTGGTGACGGTGAAGCCCTGGGGAACAGGCAGGCCGGAGCCGGTCATCTCGGCCAGGTTGGCCCCCTTGCCACCCAGCAGGTTGCGCATCTCCTTGTTGCCCTCGCTGAACAGATAGACATATTTCGTGCTCAATACCCTCATCCTCCACACTCTTGTTATTGCCCCGCGCGCCGGCCGGAAAAGCGCTTTTTGCACGCGCGGCGTTGCCTTTGTGTCACCGGGCGGCCCCGCTGCCGGGGCGGACCGGTCAGCAACCATTATAGCATAAACGGGCGTGCGAATACCAACGGATTGTGTACGTGGGGGCACAGGGCGCGTTTTTTTGGGGAAACAATGCCTTTTCGGTGCAATTTCCTTGCAAAACCCGGACAATCGGGTAAACTAGATAGTGTTGGGTAACCGATGATCCAATGGCGATGTGTGCCGAACCTGGATCGGAGATTACTTGGGGGCGGCGCGCGGCGTGAAGCGGCCCCCGCGGAATGTGGGGAGGATGATGCTTTTCATGAACTATCACGGCAAGGAGATCAAGATTTTTACGGGGAACGCGAACCCTCCGCTGGCCATGGCCATGGCCGAGAGCCTGGGCATCCCACTGGGCAAAAGCGCGGTGAACCGATTTTCTGACGGCGAGATACAGGTGGAGATCTTTGAGACGGTGCGCGGGTGCGACGTGTTTGTGGTGCAGAGCACATCCCATCCGGTGAACGAGAACCTGGCCGAACTGCTCATCATGATCGACGCGTTCCGCCGCGCTTCGGCCGGGCGCATCACAGCGGTGATCCCCTATTACGGGTATGCCCGGCAGGACCGCAAGAGCAAGGCGCGTGACCCCATCACCGCCAAGCTGGTGGCCAATCTCATCAGCACCGCCGGGGCCGACCGCATGCTGACCATGGACTTCCATGCGCCGCAGATACAGGGCTTCTTTGATATCCCGGTGGACCACATGGTGGGGATGCCCATCCTGGCGCCCTACTTCGAGCGGCTGGCCCGGCGGGACGAGGACTTTCGCGAGAACCTGGTGGTGATGAGCCCGGACCTGGGCAGCGTGAACCGCGCCCGCAGCTTTGCAGAGCGACTGGACGCGCCCCTGGCCATTGTGGACAAGCGCCGCCCCAAGCCCAACCAGAGCGAGATCGTGCACATCATTGGCGACATAGAGGGCAAGGACATATTGATCGTGGATGACATGATCGACACGGCCGGCACGCTGACCAACGCCGCCGAGGTGGTCATCCAGCGGGGGGCCCGCCGCGTGGCGGCCTGCGCCACCCACGCCGTGCTGAGCGGCCCGGCCATCGAGCGAATCGAAAAATCGCCGCTGGAAGAGGTTGTGGTGCTGGACACCATCCTGCTGCCACCCGAGAAGCGTATCGACAAGATCAAGGTGCTCACCTGCTCCACCGTCATCGCCGAGGCCGTGGGCCGCATCTACAGCGAGAAGCCGGTGTCCACACTGTTCACGTGAGAGGCCGAGGTGGCGACGCACGGCGTGTGCGGACGGCATGACGAAACAACCGCGGGGTGCATGGTGGTTGCCGCAGAACAAAGACGATTTTGGCTGGTGGCCGACGGAGGAATCTGCGGTGAACGGAACAAACCAGCGGTCATTCAAAGTAACGAATCGGAGACGGAATGGTATTCAACAGGTGGAAAATGAGGGCTGCCGGCGGCGTGGAGTGGATCGTGGCCGGCCTTGGCAACCCCGGCAAAAAATATGAGGGCACCCGCCACAACGTGGGGTATGAAGCGCTGGACCACCTGGCCGCCGCGTGGGGCATCGAGGTGAAGCGCGCCAAATTCGAAGCGCTGAGTGGCAGCGGCAGTGTGGATGGGCACAACGTATTGCTGCTGAAACCGCAAACATTCATGAACCTTTCTGGAAAAAGTTTGCTACAGGCATCTGAGTTTTACAAGATACCGCCCGAGCGGGTGCTGGTGCTGTTCGACGACGTGAGCCTGGCACCGGGGGTGTTGCGCATCCGGCTGGAGGGCTCGGCCGGGGGGCACAACGGCCTTAAAAGCATCATCACCTTCCTGGGAGAGGGCTTCCCGCGCGTCAAGATCGGCGTGGGCGAGCGGCCGGACCCCCGCTACGACCTGGCCGACTGGGTGCTCTCGCGGCTGACGCAGGCCGAAAAGAAGGCCGTGGAAGGGCGCTTTGACGACGTGGCCGGCGCGGCGCGCCTGTTGGTGGGCGGTGACGCCGCCGGAGCGATGAGCCGCTACAACGGGGGCGGGCGGGAGAGCGGATGAAGGGCAAATAGCTGTGCGGTCTGTGTAGCAAGTAGCGGAATTTGCGCTGCGCGAGTGACCGGCACGAGCGACCGGTACTCCTCCACTCTGTGGAGGATACAGGAAACAGTTTGACAAATGCGACAAAGTACGCAATAAATACATGAGTTTTTACAAGTAATGCTGTTTAAATGCCCCATGATTTGTGATGTCAAAAACAAAAGCAGGTAACCTATGCTCACCCGGGCGCTGAAAGAAACGACAGAATACAAGAGACTGCTCGCCGCCGTCCTGCGCAGCCCCGTCGCTGCCGCGACGGCGCTCTTTGGCTTGCCGCCGGCCGGACGGGTGGCTGTGGTGTGCGCATTATGCGAGGACACCGGCCGCCCGGCACTGGCCATCACGCCGGGCGAGGCGGAGGCCACCCGCTTTGCGCAGGACGCCCAGACGCTGGGCGTGGACGCCGCGGTGTACCCCGCGCGCGATTTTGTGCTGCGCAATATCGAGGGGCAGAGCCGGGAGTATGAGTACCGCCGGCTGGAGGTGCTGGGCAAGCTGGTGGGCGAGCGGTTGCGGCTGGTGGCGGCGCCGGTGGAGGCCGTTTTGCAGCGCACGCTGCCAAAGGGTGATTTTTTGGCCGGTACGCGCACACTGAAGCCCGGGCTGCCGCTGCCGCTGGCCGAGCTGACCCAGACGCTGCACGCCGCCGGATACGCCCGCCGGGCGCAGGTGGAAGGCCCCGGCCAGTTCAGCGTGCGGGGGGGCATCGTGGACATCTACGCCCCGGACATGGAGGCCCCGGCGCGCCTGGAGTACTGGGGCGACGAGATCGAGGCGATCCACAGCTTTGACGCGGTGAGCCAGCGGCGGGAGGGCAAGCTGGCCAAGATCTACCTCTCCCCCGCGCGGGAGGTGCTGTTTGGCGAGCCGGCGGACGCCGCTGCCCTGCTGCGCGAAAAGCAGGCACATGCAAAGATGCCCGCGCGGGAAAAGCTGGCCGCTGTGATGGAGGGCGACCTGCACGCGCTGGACGCCGGCGTGCTGCCCGAGGGGATGGACAAGTACCTGGCACTGCGCTACGGTACGCCGGGCAGCGTGCTGGATTATATGGAAGAGCCTATCCTCTTTTGGGACGAGCCCAGCGCCGCCCGCGAGGAGGCGGCCAGCGCCGCCTTCCGCTGTGGGGAGGAGCAGAAGACCCTGTTGGAAGAGGGTGTATTGGGCCCAGGACTTGGGGGCTTTTACGAAGAACTGTCCTGGCTGTTGCACGAGAGCGGGAAGCGCGGGGCGGTGTTTTGCGAGAACTTTGCCCGTGCCTTGCCCGATGTGAAGTTGGCCGAGAGCATCTCGCTGGCCGCGCACGGCCTGCCGCCCTGGCCGGGGGACGTGGCCTCGCTTACCGAGGAGCTGCGCCCGCTTGTGGCGGGCGGGTATTTCTGCGCCGTGCTGGCCGGCACGCCGCGTGCGGCGGCCGCCCTCGCGCGCGACCTGGCCGACGCCGGATTTTCCGTCTCGGCGCCCAAGGGGAAAGAGGATCCTGCCCCTACAAAAGGCGGAGTGGCTGTGCTGCCGGGGCGGCTTTCGGCCGGGGCGGACTACCCCGCCGCGCGGTTTGCGCTGTTCACCTCCCGGCGGGAGGATGCGCCCCAGAAGAAAAAACAGAAGCCGAAAAACAAAGGGTTGGCCAGCCTGTCGGACATTGCGCCCGGCGACTATGTGGTGCACCAGAACCACGGCATCGGCCTGTACGTGGGCATCCAGCGGCTGGACCTGCACGGCGTGGTGAAGGACTACCTGAAGATAAACTACGACAAGGCGGACACGCTGTACGTGCCGGTGACCCAGCTGGACCTGCTGTCCCGCTACACTGCGCCCGGCGACGGCGAAAAGGTGCGGCTGGCAAAGCTGGGCGGCGCCGAGTGGGCCAAGACGAAGGCGCGCGTGCGCACCGCCACCCGCGAGATGGCGCAGGACCTCATCGAGCTGTACGCAAAGCGCGAACAGGCGAAGGGCTTTGCCTTCCCCGGCGACGGCGACTGGCAGCGGGATTTCGAGACCCGCTTCGAGTATGAGGAGACGCCGGACCAGCTTGTGGCGGCGGGCGAGATCAAAAAGGATATGGAGCGCCCCCGCCCGATGGACCGCCTGCTCTCGGGCGACGTGGGCGTGGGCAAGACGGAGGTGGCCCTGCGCGCGGCGTTCAAATGCGTGATGGGGGGGCGGCAGTGCGCCATCCTGGTGCCCACCACCATCCTGGCCTGGCAACATTACAACACCATCCTCTCTCGCATGGAGGCTTTTCCCGTAAAGGCGGCCATGCTATCCCGTTTTGCCACGCCCAAACAGGTGCGCGAGGCGCTGAAGGGCATGGCCGACGGCAGGGTGGACATCGTGGTGGGCACCCACCGCCTTTTGCAGAAGGACGTGCGCTTCAAAGCGCTTGGCCTCGTCATTGTGGACGAGGAGCAGCGTTTTGGCGTGCGCCACAAGGAGAAATTGAAGGAGAGCTTCATCGGGGTGGACATGCTCACCCTTTCGGCCACGCCCATCCCCCGCACGCTGAACATGGCGCTGGCCGGCATACGCGACATGAGCAGCATCGAGGAGCCGCCCACCGAGCGCCAGCCGGTGGAGACGTACGTGATGGAGTACGACGGGGGGCTCATCGCCTCGGCCATCAAGAAGGAGCTGGCCCGCGCCGGGCAGGTGTACTATATCCACAACCGCATAGACACCATCGACTATACCGTCCAGCGGCTGCAGGCGCTGCTGCCCGAGGCGCGCATCGCCACCGCGCATGGCCGCATGGATGAAGCGACTCTCTCGCGCACCTGGCAGGGACTTTTGGACGGCGAGATCGACATCCTGGTGTGCACCACGCTCATCGAGACGGGTGTGGACGTGCGCAACTGCAACACGCTGGTCATCGAGGACGCCGACCGCATGGGCCTGGCCCAGCTGTACCAGATACGCGGGCGTGTGGGCCGCAGCGGCCGCAAGGCATACGCCTACTTCACCTTCCGGCGGGACAAGGTGCTCACCGACGTGGCGGCAAAGCGCCTGTCCGCCATCCGGGAGTTCACGAGCTTTGGCTCCGGCTTCCGCATCGCGATGCGCGACTTGCAGATACGCGGTGCGGGCAACCTCTTGGGCCAGAGCCAGAGCGGCCACATGGAGGCCGTGGGGTACGATTTGTACGTGAAGATGCTCTCGCAGGCGGTGGCGCTGGCCCGGGGCGAGGCCCCCCCGCCTGACAAGAGCGAGACGCTGATCGATATCACTGTGGACGCCTACCTGCCCGAGAGCTATATCCCGGATGCGGCGGGGCGCATAGAGGCGTACAAAAAAAGTGCGGCCATCGAGGACGAAGCGGCGGCGGACGAGGTGCTGGCCGAGCTGGCCGACCGCTACGGACGCCCGGGCGAGAGCGTGCGTGGGCTTGTGGACGTGAGCCTCTTGCGCCTGGTGGCAGCGCGGCTGGGCATCTACGAGGTGAACCAGCAGAAGGAGACGCTGCTTTTGTACAGCGACAAGCTGGATCTTGTGGCCCTGCGCCCCACGCTGCGTGCCACCAGTCGCAAGATCATGGTGAACGCGGGCGCGAAGCCGTACCTTGCCGCACGCATCGAGCCGGGCGAGCGGCCGCTGGACGTGTTGAAGGCGGTGATAAGCGGGCTGCAGGCGGCTGCGGATGGGGCTTCCGCTCCGCCTGAGGAAGCGTGAACAGGTGAAGGGATCAGAACGGGCTTTCCCAAGGGCTGGTACTTCCATGCCCGCCTTGGAGGGGAGGCCTGTTTTTTTTGTGATCTTGCCGGAGGAGGGTGGGGGCCGCAGCGCCGTTCGCTGCTGGATGAAGGCTTTCGAGGGCATGCGGCTTACAAAAAAGTAACCAAATTTGGATACTTTTTGTCCGCGACAAAGCTTGACAGATTTTGCAAAAGTGGCCTATAGTAATAAGGAATTGGGGAAAATAGTCGAAATCTTGCGCGGGAGTGGGGGGCTTTTGGCGCAGGGTGATCGAATATAGGCCGCAATATTTCAAAAAAGGATTTCTGGAGGAGTACGAAATGAAACGGTTACTTTGTTTGCTGCTGGCCCTGGCCCTCACAACCTCCCTTGCGCTGCCGGCATTGGCCGCAGACGCGGAAGCACCCGGAGACACGAGCGACGTGTATGTGGAGGTGCTGGAGGACGAACTGGGGCTGTTCGAAGACGGAGATATCCCCGCTGATGAGGAGGAGATTTTCGGGGACGAGAGCGCCGTTGAAGACGGCGAGGATGCCCTGATGCAGGACGAAAGCCTCTCGCTGGACGATTTGGACCTGCAGCCCGTGACACCCGAAGAGGAAGAACTGCTGGAGCCTGCCGCCGAGGACGAGCTGTTGGCCCCCGCCGCCGAGGATACCCTGCTGGCGCCGGCCGGCAACACCTACGGCACGGCCGTGGCGTTGACGCTAAACAAAGCGAAGAGCATTGCCGCTCCTGCGTACAACTACGAAGAGTGGTACAAGTTCACGCTGACGACGGCTGGCATCGTCCAGATGAACTTCACGCACGCCCGGGTGGACAACGGCTCTACCTGGAGCCTGCACCTGTACACCACGGCCGGCGCGAAGCAGGGCACCAGCAATTATTTTTACTCGAAATATTTTGACAGCGAGCTGACGAGCAGCACGAGCACCAAGATCGGGCTGAACAAGGGCACCTACTATGTGAAGCTGTGGCCCGGCCTGAGGATGGCGCACACCATCAAGGTGAGCTTTACCGCTGCCACCACCTGGGAGAAGGAGCCGAACGACAGCTACGCCACGGCCAACAACCTGGCCATGGGCAAGATCAAGCGGGGCACCGTGCACAGGTATGATAATGGGGACTGGTTCAAGTTCAGCCTGGGGGCGGCTTCGGCGGTGACGCTGGCCTACACCCAGACGAACCCCACGACCGATTCTTCCTACCTGTACCTTTATAAATCGACCGCACCCACAAGCAGTGGCACACTGTTCTCCCACACGGTGGCAAGCGACGCGACGAAATTTACCAGCGCGCCGGTCTGGCTGGCAAAGGGCACCTATTATGTCAAGCTGAGCTCGAGCGCGGAAGGCATGAGCTACACGCTCAAGGTGTCCAAGAGCGCGCCCAAGCTGAGCAAGGATGCCGTTACGCTGGGCAAGAACAAGTCGGTCACGCTCACCGTGAAGGGCCGGGACGACGCATACGGCATCAGCGGTTACAAATGGACTTCTTCCAACACAAAGGTGGCCACCGTGAGCGGCTATTCCAGCGGCACCGGCTATGTGTACACCAAGGGTGTGAACGGCAAGGCGACCATCACCTGCACCAAAAGCGGCCTAAAGGCCACCTGCATTGTGTATGTGGGCACCAAGGTGAAGAGCGTCTCGCTGAACAAGACGACGGCCAGCGTGGCGAAGGGCAAGACGATCACGCTGAAGGCCACCGTGGCGCCGTCTACCGCCGCGAACAAGAAGGTGATCTGGACGTCGGCCAACACAAAGATCGCCACTGTTTCGTCCACGGGTGTGGTGAAGGGCATCGCGAAGGGCAAATCGGTGAAGATCACGGCCAAAACCCAGGACGGCGGCAAGACGAAGGTGTGTACCGTCAAGGTGACCTGAGGGCCCTGAACGGGCAACCGTTACAGGCAAATTTCAAAAACGAACGCGCGCTGCGCGCGAAAGGACCGGGGCGCCCTCTATAAGGGCGCCCCGGTTTGCTATACCGTGTTTTGATGTGCGTGGCCGCATTCCCACCCTGTGCGAACAGGGACGTGAGGGGGGTTGATTCGCGCCTAATTTCCGGGCAGGCCGGAGACGCGCTCGTGCGGGTCCAGCTGTTTGTAGTTTTCCGTCCACAGCTCGAAGTGGCAGCGGCTGCCCGCGGAAGTGCCGGCAGGGCCCACGGTGGCGATGGACTGGCCCTGCGTGACGAGGTCGTCCTGTTTCACGAACAGTTCGCCGCACCAGGCGTAGAGGGTGTATTCGTTGTTGTTGTGCTGCAGGAGCACATAGTTGCCCCGGTCCGCGTCGTCCTGCTTTGCCAAAACCACCCGGCCGCCGGCGGCGGCGTGGACGGGCGTGCCCTCCGGGGCGGCAAGGTCGATACCGCTGGTTGTTTCCGCCGAGGGGCTTACGAGGGCGGTGGCGTCCGGCACCGGGCTTTCGTAGTTGACGACGATCTCCACGGGAACGGGGAGAAAGGCGTTGTTTTTGTCCATATCGTACAAGATGTAATAGCTTGCGAGCAGGTCCGGGTCCCTCGAGCCGTCCACCACGATGTGCTCGCCACTGAGGGTGAAGTCTGCGTATTCCTCGCTGTAGGTGACACCGGGGGGCAGGTCGTCGCGCGAGAGGCCGTAGGTGTTGAGGAAATAGGACGGGGGCATCCTATCGAGGGTTTCGTAGTCGAGACCGGCGGGTGGGCTGCCGCCGATCTCGATGGCGTATTCGTCCAGCCATTGGCGGTAGTCGTCTACGGTGTTCATGGGGTGGGCGGTCTGGGAGGAGGCCGCTTCGTGGGGACGGGTGGTATCCACGGACTCCTTATCCTGGATGGAGGGCTGCGGCTTTTCGCCGGAGGTGGAGCTCTGGGAGAGGGCTTCCCCTGCCCCGGAGCTGCCACCGGTGGAACCGGACACCCCGGCCGCCACCGAGCAGCCGGCCAGCGCCGCCGCCAGCACCAGCGCGCACAGCGCCGCGGCGCCCGCCGCCGCGCGCCCGCGGCTCGCCTTTGTGGGGCGCAGCAGGCGCGCAAGGCGCACCTTCAGCCGCCGCGCGGGCGACGCGAACCCAAAGGCCGGGCCGGGCAGGCGGCCCTGCTGCGGGCTGGAGGCACATTGCAGCAGCACGCCGGCATAGGCGCGCTTCTCTTCACCGGACAGGCCCGCCGTCACGGCGGCGTCGCACGCTTCCTCGCAGGCAGCGGAAAAATCGCGTTTCGACAGATAGCCCACAGGGTTGTACCAGTGCAGTACCGACGCAGCGAGCAGCAGCAGCTTTAAGGGCAGGTCGCCGCTCTTGTGGTGGCAGAGCTCGTGCCGCAGCGCATAGCGCAGGGTATCTTCATCGCGCAGGGAGGCGGGCAGCACCAGCACCGGACGTACCAGCCCCGCCAGCAGCGGGGCGCGCACCCGCGCGCTGCGCAGGAGTGCCGGCGGCCGGCGCAGGCGCATCTGGGCGCACAGCGGCTCGTAGAGGGTTTTCAAGGCGGTTTCGTCCGCCCCGGTGGGCGGCGCGGACGCCCGGCGCAACCGGCGGATAAAATGCGCGTAGCGCCAGGCGGCCACCGCGGCGGCGATGAGAAAACCGGCGCAGTATACCCACGCGATGGCGTCGGGTAGAGTCTTGGGCAGCAGGGAGCCGAGCGCCGCCCGCGGGCCGGAAGGGGACTGTGCGGCATCGTCCGCCGAGCCGTCGTTCTTTGCGATCGCATCTGCAGTCGGTGTGGCCGCAGGAATTGCAGCTTCGCCGTTGGCGGCTCCGGCGGCGTCCAGCGCTTCGTCCAGCGCGGCGCCCGCCCGGTAGGCCGGGGCGGTGGCCGCCGTCTGCCGCAGGCCCTGGCGCAGGGTGGCCGCGCCGTCGCTCGCAGGCGAGAGCGTGAACAGGAGCGGGAAGGGCAGTAGGAGCAGCGCGCACACGGCCAGCGGCGCCGCCCTGCGCAAGCGGGGGGACAGCCGGGCGGCCAGCGGCCGCAGCAAGAGCTGCAACAGGTACAAAACGCTGCCCGCAATGCCCATGGGCAGCAGCACGCGGAAGAACAGCTCAGTCATGGCCGTCCACCTCCTGCGCGGCCAGCCAGCTTTTCAGCTCGGCCAGCTCCCCGGGCGAGAGGCTGTTGCCATCCACCAGCGCGGCGAGGAAATCCCGCGCGCTGCCGCCGTACATCTCATCCAGGAAGGCGCGCCCTTCGGTTTGGCGGTACTCCTCCTGCGAGACGAGCGGCCGGTAGAGGTTTGCCCTGCCCTGCCGCTCCGCTGCCAGCATACCCTTGTTCACAAGGCGGCTCAAAAAGGTGAGCAGCGTGGTGGGCTTCCAGCCCTTGTTCGCCACCAGGAGCGAAAGTTCGTCCGTTTTCATCGGCCCGTGCGCCCAGAACAGGCGCAGGATGTAGGCCTCGGTGTCCGACAGTTTGCTCTCGATCATCGCAGCACCTTCTTTTATGGGGCCCGCGCGGGGCACAAGAGGGGTGGGTGTGGCCTGTGAGATAATTCTACATCACGTAGAATGAATTGTCAAGGGGGTGGTTTCCGGGCGCCCGGCTGCACACCATCTTTTCACTTGCATGCACGCACGAAAACCGCTATAATGAAAGGCACCGGGCTGCTCCCGGCAAGTTTTTTGATGCCGCAAAAGTACGGCGGTATCACCCCGGAACTGGAGGAAGCGGATTTGAAACCCAGACTGAAATTGCTGCCTGCCGCGCTGCTTGCGGTGGCCGCATGCATCGTGTTCACCGGCTGCGGCCAGCAGTATGCCACGGCCGGTACCATCAACGGGGAGGAGATCCCCGCGGGGCTGTACCTGTCCATGCAGTACAGCAACTACACCACCGCAAAAAGCAAGGTGGAGGACTCGGAAAAAGACGTGTTCAGGCAGAAGATTGACGGCGAGAGCGCGAAGAAATGGATCCAGCAGCAGACAGAGGAAAAGCTGGCCGAGTATGTGTGCGTGGAGCAGATGTGCTTCGAGCGCGGGATCACACTGAGCGAAGAGAACCAGAGCACCATGCAGCAGATGATGTCCAACCTGCAGGGCGCCGAAGGTTTGTACGAGGTGAACGGCATCGGCACGACGTCGCTGATGAAGGTGGGTGTGAACCAGCTGCTGAAAGAGCAGCTGTTCCTGGAGCTGTATGGCCCCGAGGGCGACAAGGCCGTGAGCGATGAGGCGCTGAAGACCGGGTACGAAGAGAAGAACGCCAACATCAGCTACATCATGGTGCCCCGGCTGCAGGTGACGGAGGAGGAAGAGGGCGCGGAAGCGGCCGACGACCGCCTGGCCGAAACCGAGGCCGTGGCCCAGAAGATGCTGGACGGCCTGAAAAGCGGCAAGACGATGGAAGAGGTGACCGAGGCGTACCTGCCCGAAGCGTATGAGATTGCCGAGCGGGAGTACACCGACACCACGCCCGCCAGCGCCATGGGCACCAGCTACATGGCGTATGAGCCCGCTACGACGGCCGAAGACGAGAGTGACACCGAGTACCTGGTACAGCTGAAGGAAGACAAGGTGGGCGACTTCGGCGTCTTCACCATGGGCGCGAACGTGATCGTGTACGAGAAGATCCCCACCTTTGCGGACGACACCGAGTTTGATGAGATGCGCGACACCGTGCTGCGGGAGCTGTATTTCAGCGACTACGAGGACTACCTGCGCAGCATTTACGAGCAGTATCCCATCGAGTGGACAACCGGCGCGCGCTGGTACATGCGCCCCGGCAAGATCGTGGAGAACGAGAACAACTGACGCCAGCGAAACACAACAACCACAAGGCCCCGCGACTGCGGGGCCTTGACGTTTTCGAACGGGATGGATCTGCCTGGAGAAACAACTGTTCACACTGCGTTCATCGAAAAGCCGCACGCCGCTCACATTTATTATTTAGTATATTAGTTATACTTTATAATGATTCGATTGGAAGGCTGTTTTTAAAAACAACTTCCAGAAGGCGGTGAAGAACAATGGACGCGCTGGAGATGCAGTGGAGGATGCTGGCAGGCATGCGCCGGGTGAAGGACCAGGCCGAGCGCGCGCTGCAGCCCTTCTGCGCGCGGCACGGTATCACGCCGGTACAGCTGCGCATCCTGATGGCGCTGCGCGAGGCCGGCCCGCTTACGGTGAGTGCGCTGGCGCGGCAGAACTGCATGGCCGAAGCCAACAACAGCACCCTGTGCAAGCGGCTGGCCGGGCAGGGGCTGGTGGTGCGCCGGCGGGCCGCGGAGGACGAGCGCCAGGTACTGGTGAGCCTGACACCCGAGGGCGAGGCACTGCTGCGGGAGCTGGGCACCGATTGCGACGCGGCGTTTGGCGCCGTGGCCGCGCGCTTTACGCCCGAGGAGTTTGAGGCTATGCTGCACGGCCTGGAAAGGCTGGCGGCTGTGATGGAACAGGGTGACGACGGGAGAGCCGGCGACCACCAGAAAAAGGAGAGTGCTTCCTCATGAATGACGACCCCAACAAGGCCCGCCAACGCTCGTTCATCATCTACCTGGTGATCGCCGTTGTGCTGGTGCTGTTGTTCCAGGCGTTCATATACCCCCGCATGCGCGCGCCGGAGGTGGTGGAGGTGTCCTACTCCGCCTTTTTGAACAAGGTGGACGACGGCCTTGTTACCAAGGTGGACATCGACGACCAGACCCAGCGCATCGACTTTGAGGCGACCGACGGGTCTTCCAGCGCAACCAAGCAATACTACACCGGCCTGATAGACGACCCGGACCTTGTGAGCCGGCTGGAAAACGCCAAGACAAAGGACGGCGGAGCCATCGAGTTTGGCCAGGTGGTGCCCCAGCAGCAGAGCATGCTGGCCAGTGTTTTGGGGACATTGCTGCCCATGCTGCTGTTGTTGGGGGTTTCCTTCCTGCTCTTCCGCTCGCTGAGCAAACGGATGGGCGGCGACGCCATGAGCTTTGGCAAGAGCACGGCCAAGGTGTACGTGCAGGCGCAGACGGGCATCACCTTTGACGACGTGGCCGGCCAGGACGAGGCCAAGGACGCCGTGGGCGAGATCGTGGACTTTTTGCACAACCCGGACAAGTACCGCAGCGTGGGCGCCAAGATGCCGAAAGGCGCCCTGCTGGTGGGCCCGCCCGGCACCGGCAAAACACTGCTGGCCAAGGCCGTGGCGGGCGAGGCCGGCGTGCCCTTCTTCTCCATTGCGGGCAGCGAGTTTGTGGAGATGTTCGTGGGCCGCGGCGCAGCGCGCGTGCGCGACCTGTTCAAGCAGGCGAAGGAGAAGAGCCCCTGCATCGTGTTTATAGACGAGTTGGACACGATTGGCAAAAAGCGCGACGGCAGCGGTATTGGCGGCAACGACGAGCGCGAGCAGACGCTGAACCAGCTGTTGAGCGAGATGGACGGGTTCGACGCGTCGGGCGGCGTTGTGATACTGGCGGCCACCAACCGCCCCGAGACGTTGGACCCCGCCCTGCTGCGGCCTGGCCGGTTCGACAGGCGCATCCCGGTGGAGCTGCCCGACCTCGCCGGCCGCGAGGCCATCCTGAAGGTGCACGCCAAGAAGGTGATGATGGACACCGGCATCGATTGGGGCATCCTTGCCCGGGCCACCTCCGGCGCCTCGGGCGCCGACCTTGCCAACATCATCAACGAGGGCGCGCTGCTGGCCGTGAAGCACAACCGGCGCATCGTGACGCAGAAGGACCTGATGGAGAGCGTGGAGACGGTCATCGCCGGGCAGCAGCGCAAGAACAAGGTCATCAGCCCCAAGGAGAAGAAGATCGTGGCGTACCATGAGATCGGCCACGCATTGGTGGCGGCCAAGCAGACGCACACGGCCCCGGTGACCAAGATCACCATCGTGCCGCGCACCTCCGGCGCGCTGGGCTACACCATGCAGGTGGACGAAGAAGAACAGAACCTGATGAGCAAGGAGGAGGCGTACAACCGCATCGTCACGCTCACCGGCGGACGCAGCGCGGAGGAGGTGGTGTTCAATACCTTCACCACCGGCGCCGCAAACGACATAGAGAAGGCCACCAAGATGGCCCGCGCGATGGTGACCCGTTTTGGCATGAGCGAGGAGTTCGACATGATGGCGCTGGAGACGCAGACGAACCAGTACCTGGGCGGGGACGGCCAGCTTACCTGCGGGCCGGAAACGGCCGCCAAGATCGATAAAGAGGTGCTGGGCATCATCAAGGGCGCCCACCAGAAGGCCACGGGCATCCTGAAAGAAAACATGGAGATGCTGCACAAGCTGAGCGACTACCTGCTGGAGAAGGAGACGATCACCGGCGACGAGTTCATGGCCATACTGGGCGACGACCAGAAGGCCATCGAGGGCCCGGAGTATGAGGCCCGGGCGCTGCCGCCTGCGGGTGAGCAGATAGACGGCGATCCTCCCGTGGAGGGTGCGAAACCGGCGGAGGGCGCAGCGGCCGTGGAGGCCACCGCCTGAGGGATAGAATGACAAAAGGAGGCCGGGGTTACCCGGCCTCCTTTTGTTTGAGTTTTACAGCAGTGGCGCTACCACGGTGGCCCACAGCGAGGACAGCGGCATGACCAGCACCAGGGCGGGCAGCGTGTTGATGACCGCGAACTGCCGGATGCCGGCCACCCGCAGGCCGGTGATGATGGAGACGACGCCACCCGCGGCGTAGAAATCGCCGATCATGCCCGGCGTGAGGAAGGGCAGGATGAACCCCGAGAGCAGGAACAGCGCAAACAGCAGAATAAACTGGGGAATGGCGACGACCATGACGATGGCCCCGATGGTGGCCGCGAAGGAGAAGGAGCAGAACAGGTCCATGAACGCCTTGGAGGTGAGCAGCGAAAGGTCGCCGGAAAAGCCCTCCATCATGGCGCCCATCAGCCCGCCGATGCCGGTGCACAGCATCACCGCCGCGCTGAGCAGGGCGTCGATGCGGTCCACGCGGGCAAGGGCGCTTGCCTCGTCCTCGGGGTCGCGGCTGGGCGCGCCGGGCCGCTTGCGGGTGGCCAGGCGGTTACAGGCGCTTGTGACGCGCGCCTCCAGCCGGAAGCCCTCGCCAATGATGACGCCGAACAGCAGCGCCAGTACCACGGCCGGCAGCTGCTCCATGCGCGCGATGAGCGAGATGCCGATGAGGATGGAGATGATGCCGAACATGGAGATGACCCCGTCGGAGACGCGCTGGGGGATAAAGCGCCCCAGCCTGCTGCCCACGAGCCCGCCCACCAGGACAGCGCCGGACACGAGCATAATGCCGATAGGCATGGTGTTCCCTTCTTTCTTTACAGCTCCCGCGCGGCGCTTTCGGCCGCGAGCTGCTCGATGAACGCGTCCACGTCCATCACGCCCCCCCGGCCCTCCTTGCGGGCGCGCACGCTCAGCGTACCGCTCTCGGCCTCCTTGTCGCCCATCACCAGCATGTAGGGAATCTTCTTCAGCTGAGCCTCGCGGATCTTGTAGTTCATCTTCTCGCTGCGCAGGTCGGACTGGGCGCGGATGCCCGCGGCTTCCAGCTTTGCCAGGACCTCCCCCGCGTAGGCGTGGTGGTTCTCGCTGATGGGCACCAGCATGGCCTGCACCGGCGCCAGCCAGGTGGGAAACGCGCCGGCAAAATGCTCGATGAGGATGCCGATGAATCTTTCAATCGAGCCGAAGGCGACGCGGTGGATCATGACCGGGCGATGCTTTGCGCCGTCCTCGCCCACGTACTCCAGCTCGAACCGCTCGGGCATCTGAAAGTCCAGCTGGATGGTGCCGCACTGCCAGGTGCGGCCGATGGCGTCCACGAGGTGGAAGTCCAGCTTGGGGCCGTAGAAGGCGCCGTCACCCTCGTTCACTGTGTAGGGGCGGCCCAGCTCTTCCATGGCGGCCTGCAGCGCGCCGGTGGCCATCTCCCAGTCGGCGGCCGAACCCATGTGGTCCTCCGGCATTGTGGAAAGCTCGATGTGATATTGGAAGCCGAACTGGGAGTAGACCTCGTCGATGAGGCGGATGACGCCGATGATCTCGTCGCGCACCTGTTCGCGCGTCATGAAGATGTGCGCGTCGTCTTGGGTGAAGCTGCGCACCCGCATGAGACCGTGCAGCGCGCCGGACAGCTCGTGCCGGTGCACGAGGCCCAGCTCGGCCAGGCGCAGGGGCAGCTCGCGGTACGAGTGGGGCTGCGTCTTGTACACCAGCATGCCGCCGGGGCAGTTCATGGGCTTGACGGCAAAGGTGGTTCCGTCGATGTCCGTGGTGTACATATTGTTCTTGTAGTGGTCCCAGTGGCCGCTGTTCTGCCACAGCTGCTGGTTGAGCAGGATGGGGCTGGAGATCTCGCTGTAGCCGGCGCGGCGGTGCACCTCGCGCCAGTAGGTGAGCAGCTCATTGCGCACGATCATGCCGTTTGGCAGGACGAAGGGGAAACCGGGGCCCTCCTCCAGCAGGGCGAAGAGGCCCAGCTCTCTGCCCAGGCGGCGATGATCCCGCTTTTTGGCCTCCTCCAGCATGGCGAGATAGGCGTCCAGCTCGCCCTGTTTGGGGTAGGCGGTGCCGTAGATGCGGGAGAGCATGGGCAGGCGGGAATCGCCGTGCCAGTAGGCGCCGGTGGCGCTGGTGAGCTTGAGCGCCCGCAGCGGCGCAGTGGTGAGCAGGTGGGGGCCGGCGCACAGGTCCACGAATTCGCCCTGGCGGTAGAGGCTGATGCGCGCGCCGGCGGCGGCGTGCTTCTCCATCAGCTCCAGCTTGTAGGGCTGGTCTTTGAACAGCGCCTTGGCTTCGTCCCCGTCCGCCCAGAAGCGCTCGACGGGCAACGCCTCCTTCACGATCTTGCGCATCTCCTCCTCAATGGCGGGCAGTTCCTCCGCTGTGAAGGGGGGCGCCACGTCGAAGTCGTAGTAAAAGCCGTTATCGATGGCCGGTCCGATGGCGAATTTGGCGTTTGGGTACAGCCGCAGCACGGCCTGGGCCAGCACGTGGCTGGCCGTGTGCCAGAAGGCGTGGCGGCCGTCGGGGTCGTCGAAGGTGCATATCTCCACCAGGCAGTCGGTGTTCAGTTCCTCGCGCAGGTCTACAGCCACGCCGTCCACCCGGGCGGCGCAGGCGGCCTTAAAAAGCCCGGGGCCAAGGCTTTGGGCCACGTCGGCCAGTGTGGTGCCAGGGGCGTATTCGCGCACGCTGCCGTCCTTGAGTGTTACCTGTATCATCTGTCTTCAGTCTCCTTAGCAGTATTCTGTGTTCTTTTGGTTGATAAACAAAAACCCCGAACAGGCGCATTTGCCTGCTCGGGGTGAGAAGAGATCCCACGGTTCCACCCGATTTGCCCCAGATGCAGAAGCATCTGTGTGAATGCCTACTGGACGGCATCTGCCGCTGTGTGTGGCGGCTGGGGGCCAACTCTTGCGCGCTGTAACGGGCGGCGTCCCGGCGGGGGTTCTCCCCCACGGCATCGGCGGTGGTAAGGGCGGCGGTGCCCCGGCGGGCCGCTTCCAGCAAGCGGGCGCGGGCGTTTGCCCGGCGGCCGCTGCGGCCGTTCTCTGCTGCCGGGCAGTGAGTAGTTCCATCTGCGATGGAACTGCAGCGCCCCTGTCCGCGTCATAGCTTTTCTGTATTTCATCATAGCACCAGCGCTTCGGGCTTGTCAAGCAAACGGGTGTGCCGGTTCCCCTACCCGCGCGGTTATTTTCCCCATGGGCGCAACCGGCCCAAAGATGCTTCGCATCTCCCCAGGAACCCAGTTCACCCGTCAAAGCGGGGCGACTTGGGCAGATTGATAAAAATTTAACAAAAGTTTCTTTTTCGGCCCTTTTCCCGTTGTGTTCGGAGGCGGATTGCAGTATAATAAAAATCGAATCGGCCGCCCAAAGGTGGGTTTGACTTCAAATGGAAGAATGGACCGGAAGCGTGGATCGAGTGTGCCGCATGGCGTTTTCCCCCGGGCAATCCTTGATGGTTTGCAGGAGGGCGGGTGCTGAGTGGGGCCAGAGATGCCGCTTTGGGGCGATTTGAAGATTGGAAGGCAGGCCCGGGGCGATTGCGCAAAAAGCCCGCATACATACGGAATTGTTTTGGAGGGATAGCGTGAAGCAGATAACGACCCTGCCCTTTGAGGGCACGCGCGAACAGGAGAAGGAACTGACGGCCTGGCTGGGGCAGAACAAGACCCGGCCGGGCGTTACTATGGAAGCGCTGCAGATGGCGCAGGACATTTACGGCTACCTGCCGCTGGAGGTGCAGCGCATCATTGCCACCGAGCTGGACATGCCACTGGCCGAGGTGTACGGCGTGGCCACCTTTTATTCCCAGTTCACGCTGGTGCCCAAGGGCGAGCACCGGGTGAGCGTGTGTTTGGGCACGGCCTGTTACGTGAAGGGCAGCGGCGCCATCTTCGAGAAGCTGGAGGGGATCCTTGGCATCCGCGACGGCGAGGTGACCCCCGACGGCAAATTCTCCCTTGACAGCTGCCGCTGTGTGGGCGCATGCGGCCTGGCGCCGGTGATGATGGTGGGCGAGGATGTGTACGGCAAGCTTTCGGGTGACGAGGACGAGCTTGTGCAGATACTGGAAAAGTACAAATGATGCGGGCGTGACAGCGCCCAAAGCCCGCCGGAGGACGCCGCCGTGCAAGAGCTTTCGATGAACATCCTGGACGTGGCCCAGAACGGCCTGGCCGCGGGGGCCGGCCTTGTGCAGGTGGAGCTGTGCGAGGACAGGGACGCCGGCCGCCTGCTTCTGGAGATATCCGACGACGGTGGCGGTATGGACGAGGCCACCCTGCAAAAGGCGACCGACCCATTTTTTACCACGCGCACGACGCGTGAGGTGGGGCTGGGACTGCCGCTCTTGAAGATGGCGGCGGAGATGGCCGGCGGCTGTTTCGGGATAGAGAGCTCCCCCGGCGAGGGTGCCCGCGTGCGCGCGGAGTTTGCCCTTGGGCACATCGACCTGATGCCCATGGGGGACCTGGGCGAGACGGTAAGCACGCTTGCCGCGGCGAAGGAGGGTACGGACATCGTGTTCGCCTGCCGTGTGCGCGAGGGCGGCGGAGAGCGGGCCTTCACCTTCGACACCCGTGAGGCGCGGGGCCTCTTGGGCGATGTGTCTTTTGCCCAGCCGGAGGTGACGCTGTTTATCCGCGACTATGTGAACGAACAGATAGCTGCCCTGCAAAGGGTGGAGGAGAGCGATAGCCGGGACAGAGAAGAACCAAAATAGCAGAGCAACGGAGGAACCAACTGATGAAGAGTCTGGAAGAGCTGGCTGCTATCCGCGACAAGATGAAACAGACGGTGAACACCCGCGAGGAAGGGCAGGACAAGACCCGTGTGGTGGTGGGCATGGCCACCTGCGGCATTGCCGCGGGCGCGCGCCCGGTGCTGAACGCCTTCGTGGAAGAGGTGGCCCGCCGGGAGCTGCACGACGTGCTGGTGACCCAGACGGGCTGCATCGGCATCTGCCAGTACGAGCCTGTGGTGGAGGTGTTCCGCCCCGGGCAGGAGAAGGTGACCTATGTGAAAGTGACGGCGGACATGGTGCCCCGCATCGTGGCCGAGCACCTGATTGGCGGCACGCCGGTGGCCGAGTTTACCATCGGCGCGGTGGCGCGGTGAACCCGAACGCAGGCAGTGTGTTTGGGATGTGATGCAGAATGAATGGGGGTTTATATCCGAATGTATAGAAGTCATGTGATGGTGTGCACCGGCACCGGCTGCACATCCTCCGGCTCCACCAAGGTGCTGGAGGCATTCAAGGAAGAGGTGGCGCGCCAGGACCTGGAAAACGAGGTGCGGGTCATCAACACCGGCTGCTTTGGCCTGTGCGCGCTGGGGCCTATCGTGGTCATCTACCCGGAGGCCAGCTTTTACGCGCAGGTGAAAGCGGAAGACGTGCCGGAGATCGTCTCCGAACACCTCTTGAAGGGCCGCCCTGTGGCGCGCCTGTTGTACGATGAGACGGTGAGCGCCGACGACACGGTGAAGAGCCTTTCGGAAACCAGCTTCTACAAGAAACAACTGCGCATCGCCCTGCGCAACTGCGGCGTCATCAACCCCGAGAACATTGACGAATACATCGGCTTCGACGGCTATCAGGCGCTGGGCAAGGCGCTGACGAGCATGAAGCCGGAGGAGGTCATCGAGACGATCTCGGCCGCCGGGCTGCGCGGCCGCGGGGGGGCGGGCTTCCCCACCGGCACCAAGTGGAAATTTGCCGCCGGCAACGAGGCGGACCAAAAATATGTGTGCTGCAACGCGGACGAGGGCGACCCCGGCGCGTTCATGGACCGCTCTATTCTGGAGGGCGACCCGCACGTGGTGCTGGAGGCCATGGCCATCGCGGGCTATGCCATCGGCGCCAGCAAGGGCTATATCTACGTGCGCGCGGAGTACCCCATCGCGGTAAAGCGGCTGCAAATTGCGATGGGCCAGGCGCGGGAATACGGCCTGCTGGGCGACAATATCTTCGATTCCGGCTTATATTTCGACATTGAGCTGAAGGTTGGCGCGGGCGCGTTTGTGGGCGGCGAGGAGACTGCCCTGATGACCTCTATTGAGGGCAAGCGCGGCGAGCCGCGCCCCCGCCCGCCGTTCCCTGCCGTAAAGGGCCTGTTCCAGCGGCCCACAATTCTCAATAACGTTGAAACCTATGCGAACGTGCCGCGCATTATGCTGAACGGGGCGCAGTGGTTCAAGGGCATCGGCACTGAGAAATCGAAGGGCACGAAGGTGTTCGCGCTCGGCGGCAAAATTAAAAACACGGGCCTTGTGGAGGTGCCGATGGGCACCACGCTGCGGGAGATTGTCGAGGAAATCGGCGGCGGTATCCCGGGCGGGCACAAGTTTAAGGCCGCGCAGACCGGCGGCCCCTCCGGCGGCTGCATCCCCACGCAGCACATGGACACGCCGATCGACTACGACAACCTGCTTGCCATCGGCAGCATGATGGGCTCCGGCGGGTTGATCGTGATGGACGACACCACCTGCATGGTGGACATCGCGCGGTTTTTTCTGGATTTCACGGTGGACGAGAGTTGCGGCAAATGCACGCCGTGCCGCGTGGGCACAAAACGCCTGCTTGAGCTGCTGAACAAGATTGTCGAAGGCCGCGCTTCAATGGAAGATCTCGACAAAATTGACGAATTGGCGTCTTACATTAAAGAAAACAGCCTGTGCGGCCTGGGGCAGACCGCGCCAAACCCGGTGCTGTCCACCCTGCGCTACTTCCGTGATGAGTACATTGAGCACATTGAGCACAAGCACTGCCCGGCCGGTGTGTGCAAGGCGCTGATGAGCTACCACATCGACCCGGAGGCCTGCACCGGCTGCACGGCGTGCAGGCGCGTTTGCCCGGTGGAGGCCATATCCGGCGAGGTGAAGCAGCCGCATGAAATTGACCAGTCGAAGTGCATCAAATGCGGCGCGTGCATGGAAAAATGCCGGTTTGGCGCCATCAGCAAGGTTTAACGGAGGGCCAGGAAAATGGATAAAGTGAACATGAAAATCAACGGCCTGAATTACGCCGTGAACGCGGACTCCACCGTGCTGGAGGCTTGCCACGAGGCCGGGTTCAACATCCCCACCCTGTGCTGGATGAAGGACCTGAACGAGCTTGGCGCCTGCCGCATGTGCGTGGTGGAGGTGAAGGGCGCGCGCAGCCTGGTGACGTCCTGCGTGTACCCGGTGAACGAGGGCATGGAAGTTACCACGAACTCGCCGAAGGTGCTGGCCAGCCGCAAGACCAATTTGGAGCTGTTGCTCTCGAACCATGACCAGAACTGCCTGTCCTGCGTGCGCAACACGGAGTGCGAATTGCAGTCCCTGTGCCATGAATACGGCGTGGACGGCATGCGCTTTCTTGGCGCGCGCACTCACTCCGAAAAAGAGACGTCCACACTGCACCTGGTGCGCGACAACAACAAGTGCATTTTGTGCCGCCGCTGCGTGGCGGCCTGCCAGCAGCAACACGTGGCGGTGATTAACCCGTCTGAGCGCGGATTTGAAACACACATCGCATGTGCGTTCGAGGCGCAGCTCTCTGAAACCGCGTGCATTTCCTGCGGGCAGTGCATTGTGAACTGCCCCACCGGCGCGCTGACCGAGCGCGACGACACCGCGAAGGTTTGGCACACCCTGGCCGATCCGGACACCACCGTTGTGGTGCAGACGGCGCCGTCCGTGCGCGCCACGCTGGGCGAGAGCTTCCACATGCCGGTGGGCACGAACGTGGAGGGCAAGATGGTGGCCGCCTTGCGCCGCCTGGGCTTCGACAAGGTTTTCGATACGGATACGGCCGCGGACTTTACAATCATTGAGGAAGCGCACGAGTTTGTGGAGCGTGTGACGGAAGGCGGAACCTTGCCGCTCCTCACCTCGTGCTGCCCCGGCTGGAGCAAATATTGCGAAATTTACCACCCGGAATTGTTCGCGAACATATCCTCCTGCAAAAGCCCGCAGGGCATGATGGGCGCGCTGGTGAAGACGTACTGGGCCGAAAAAGAGCACGTGGACCCGGCGAAAATCACGGTGGTGAGCATCATGCCGTGCACAGCCAAAAAGTTTGAGCTGGACCGCTACGACATGTGCGCCGCGGGCGAGGGCGTTCCGGACAACGACGTGAGCCTCACCACGCGCGAGCTTGCCCGCATGATCCAGAAAGCGGGGCTGGACTTCCCCACCCTGCCGGACGAGGATTTTGATTCGGCGTTGGGCGAATCCACCGGTGCTTCGGTTATTTTCGGGGCCTCCGGCGGCGTGCTGGAGGCGGCGCTGCGCACGGCGGTTGAAACCATCACCGGCGAGGCGCTGAAAAACCCGGATTTTGTGGAGGTGCGCGGCAGCGAGGGAATCAAGTCCGCCATATACAACGTGGGCGGCAAGGACGTGAACGTGTGCTCCGTGTCCGGCATGGCAAATGTGGAAAAGGTTCTGCGCGAAGTGGACGCGGGTAAAAGCCCGTATCAGATCATCGAGATCATGGCGTGCCCCGGCGGCTGCATCAACGGCGGCGGCCAGCCCAGCCAACCGGCCAGTGTGCGCAACTTCACAGACCTGAAAACCCTGCGCGCAAACGCGCTTTATACCGAGGACGAGATGAAGGCGAAGCGCAAGAGCCACGAGAACGAGACCGTGCAAAAGGTATACGCTGAATATTTGGGCGAGGCGGGCAGCGACAAGGCGCACCATGTTTTGCATACGTCATACCGCGTGCGCACGCCGAAATATTAAGCCGCAGCACAGAAAATATAGTAAGACAAGCAAAAGGG